>CAZADA010000020.1:1817-31451 GCA_964483775.1 uncultured Caulobacterales bacterium | reverse complement strand
CATCGAGTGGGAATGACTGAGCGCGGCTGAGCACGCAACGGCGCCGTGTCGCCGCCATCGACCCTCAACTGTGGCGAAGTGGCCGCACAAGTGGGCAAGCCTCGAGAGCAGTTCGGCAAATGCCTGAGCATTGTTCCAATTTGGCGCGCTGGGCCGCTTAAATCCTTGCTGTCAACCGATAAAGCCGCAGCCAATTCGGTTGACCCTTGGTTAATCAGTCGCCAATGTGCCAACGAGGCGCAGGCCGCATTTGCGGAATGTGTGTTGGAATTTTGGCGTAATGCAGGCGTAGCTGGGACTGGGGATTAAGGTTCGATTAACATTGGCACAGGCGGTGCATTGGCTTTGGTCCAATTGCGCGCTCTGACCGGACTTTATGAGCCACATTGGGACACGACACGAAACAAGGTCGCCGGAAGGCGGCCAAGGAAGCGGGAACATGGCGCCACGGGGATGCAGCGCTAGGGCTCAGGGGACCACCCCTCAAGGATCGCGGAACACGCTGATCCCCTTGGCGCGTGGCGCTCGTCTGACACCGCGCAACCCGTTGCGGCGCGCGACTTTTATCGAAGTTGGCCGCTGGCTTGGCGGCGAAACCAAGCCAACCCGATCTCGTACCAGATTGGGTCATTTCTGGGGCCCCAACCGCCTGCTTCAGGCGGTTGGGGGAAACACAGCGCTCTGAGAGCGCACCATTAGGGCGGATGCCGCCACGGCAGGGGACTGAGGAAAATGGCTGTTACCAACGATTTCACAAGCAGCGTTCTGAACCTAAACGGACTGGTCACCTTGGGCGTGACGACCGCCCTTGAGTGGGGCGCGGATGGCCGCCTCTACGTTACGGAAAATGGCGGCGGCGTTGCGATTTTGACCATCGCGTTCGGCGATATCGATGACGACAACGAAGCTGAGTTTTATGTCACTGAGGCGATCAAGGTCAGCATTGGCGGCCCCAATGGCGTGCAAAACTACAATGACGACGGCTCCATCAACAACAACGACAGCCGTCAGACCACCGGCATCGACACTGCGATGCAGTTCGATGAGAACGGCAACCAGCTTTATGTCCAAGCCGACGGCTCCATCAGCACGGTCGTCACGTCCACCCCAGCCGTAACGTTTTATGTGACTTCCTCGGACAGTCGGGTTGGCGCTGGCGGCAGCGGCGCTGACGAGAACCTCGATACCAACTCGGGCGTGATCACCAAATTCACCCAAACCGGTGAAAACTCGTGGAGTCAGGTCGACATCGTCACGGGACTGCCGCGTTCCGAGGAAAACCACGCCACCAATGGCCTTCAGGTTCTCCAAGTGCTCGATGAAAACGGCATGCTCATCGAAGAGCGCATGATCGTCGCCTCAGGCGGCAACGCCAACACTGGCGCACCGTCGAACAACTTTGCCGGTCAGCAAGAACAACCGCTTTCCGCTGCAATCCTCGAAATCGATTTGCTGGCGCTCAATGATCTGACGCCGACGACCGTGGACGGTCGGACCACGTATTTGCAGCTGCAGACATTGGATGACCCAACCCGTGACGGCGCCGAAGACGCCGGAGATCCGCGCGGCGGCAATGATGGTCTGAACAGCGCAACGCTGCAGTACGGCGGCATTGTCGACATGTACTCGCCAGGCTACCGCAACTCCTACGACGTCCTCGTCACCGAGGATGGTCGGGTTTGGACCTATGACAACGGCGCCAACAACACCTGGGGCGGCCGGCCCGTCGGTGAGGCGCAGGTGGGCGATGGCACCACCGAACCGGCTCAGGACCCCAACTACATCGCCACCAATCTGAACAATGGCGACGGCGGCCCCAACGACGAGATCAGCACCGAGGACGGCTGGAATCCGTCAAACAACGATAACTTCCATGAGATCACCCGCTCAGACGATCTGAATGGCGGAACGCTTTCGACGGGCGCCTTTGGCGACGTGCCGACATTCATCGGTCCCGACGGTCTCGAATATGTTTATGGCGGCCACCCCAACCCCACACGCGCCGAAGGCGCGACGGCGGGTTTGTTGTATTCGCCCGCCGCTGGCACATCGGATTCGTTCCTGCTTTTGGCCGATGAAGACATTTACAATGACGGCGCCCCTGGTCAGTCCGACTACGACCAAGTCATGGAGTACTACCAGAGCATTGGTGCGCCGACCGAGACCCTGCTCGAAGCTGATCTTGGCGTGGAGTATGAAGTCTATGTGATCACCAACACCAATGGTGACCGCGCTGACAACAACGAGAACCGCTTTACCTACACCGATGCCGACGGCAACGAGAAAGCTGGTTTCCTTGTTCCGGCGGACTTGACCGTCCAGCAAAAGGCCGACTTCGTCCAGAACATCGTTAATCAGTTGGATGCTGGCCTCACCGTGGAAGGTCCGCTGGAGGATGCGTGGACCAACCAGGTCAAGACCACCGGCCTGCCCATCGACCTTGCCGATATTGTCTCGGCCACGAATCCCGTGCAGGGCAGTGATGTCGACGCATTTGGCCGCAATCCCATCGAAGGCGCTTACTATGAAGGCGGCCGCGCTGACGGCGCGTTGGACAGCGGCAAAGGCTCCATCAACGGGTTGGCCGAGTACACCTCGACCATTCTGGACGGCAACGGCGTCACGATGTCCGGCGCCATTTTGGCGACCACGTTCAACAACGCCAACATCATCACCATGGGGCGCAACCCCGACGGCACCATGTCAAGCGTCGCGTCGGGCAACAACGCTCAGGCCGCCGACCGCACCTTGATCAACAATAACAATGGCTCGTTGGGGATCGACACGATCGGCGATGACTTTGACGAGTTGGGCCTGACGAAAGCCTTCCAGGGCACGATCTGGACCGCTTCGTTTAACAAGAGCCAGTTTGACATCCAGATCCTCCAACCGGGCAGCGCAGACAACAACCCCGTTCTCGGCCAAGGCCTGTACGCTGGCTCTGAGCCGTTCGATCCGCTCGACAACGACCTGGACGGCCTGACCAACACCGTCGATCCGTTCGAGTTTAGCGCCAACAACGGCTACGACATCGCGCCTGGCCAATCCCTCTTGCTCGACTTTGACGCCACGGCTGAGAAGTTCCCCGGCACCATCGCCGGCAACACCGGCTTGCTGGGCGCGGCCCTCGATGGTCCCAACTCGCTCGCCGGTCCGTTGGCCAGCGCCGCTGAAACCGGCGGTCAGCCCACGACCAACATCCAAGAAGCCGGCGCCACGCCGAACCGCGACGCCACCACCGGTCAGTACCTCGACGACGCTGGCGACCTGGCCAACCCCGACCTGCAGCAGGACGGCCTGTTTGACCTGGCCGGCAACCTGATCCCCGGCGGCAACGCGCCGCTCTACCAGATTAAAGAAGTGGTGCCCGGCACCATGGTCGGCGTCGGCAACACCGCTCGTGACGCCGTGCACACGGCCATCAAACCGTCAGCCGACGTTGGCCGTGTCCAAGCCACGTTGACCATGAAGAACTGGGTGCCCTCGCAAGGCACTGTCGCTGACGGCCAATTGACCGGCCTCGTCTACGGCGACGGCACGCAGTCCAACTTCCTGCGCGTGGTGTTCGGCAAGGTCGGCGACGGCGTGGGCATTGAGGTTGGCTACGAGTTGGGTGACTCAGGATATGTGGCGATCGCCCAGATCCCGGTGTCCGATTTGGAATTGTCCGCGAACGATCTGATCGAGTTGCGGCTGAATATTATCAAAGAAGACTTCTCGGTTCAGGTCGAGTATCGACTCGGCGGCTCAAACGAGAGCGACTCCAACTTCATCAATGACGAGCCCTTCACCGCCATTGACCTTAGCGGCTTTGTGTTACCCGAAAGCGTTCTGCGCGACGTGCTCACCGGCGACCACACCATCACCGACGCCACAACCAGCACGACGCTGACGTCCGGCGCCGCCATCGGCTTGGTGGCGGAAACCAGCGAGGGCAATTCCCTCAAGGCCATCGACTTCAATCAGCTGGAGATCGAGGCGTTCGGCAATGAGATCTTCGCCGACACCGAGGCCGAAGCCGAGGCCTCCGGGAGCGACGGCGTCGACACGGTGATCTATACCGGTCCGACGGCTGACATTGAGCTGGCCAACAATGTTGAGAACATCAACGCCAGCGGCTCGTCCGGCGACCTGAACATCACCGGCAACGCGCTGGACAACACCTTCACCCTCGGTTCGGGATCGAACACCGTCACCACCGGCGACGGCTCGGACACGATTGTCAGCACATCAACCAACGCCGATGGCCTAGAAGTCACTGATTTCCAAAACGGTGACAAAGTGGTGCTGACCGACGTCGACCTTGCCGGCGCCAACATCAGCTATGGGGCGGGCACCGCCCAGGTGACGGTCAACGGCGCCACGATCACCTTCTCTGGCCCTGACTTTGAGAACTTTGACCCGGCCACAGGCGATCAAGTGTTTGGTTTCGAGCAAACCGACCAGGGCATGGAAATCAGCCTGACCCCCGCCGAAACGGTCATTTACCGTGTTAACGCGGGCGGCGGTGCAGGCGGACAAGGCACCATTGCGGCCATTGATGGCGGCCCCGACTGGATTGTGGACACCGAACTGGCGGGCACGGGCGCATCCTTAACGGGCGCCACCTCCAACACCTTCAGCAACGGCCTCACAAACGCACAAGACGAGATCGACTACGACAATGTCGACGCCGCAATTGTGCCATGGCAAGTATTTGTCGGCGAGCGCAGCGACAACAGCGCAGCAGATCCCAAGCTGACCTACAACTTCGCCGTCGAGGCCGGCCAAACCTACAAGATTGAGGTGTTCTACACCGAGAACTGGCAAAACGTTTTCGGCTTCGCCGCCGGCAATGGCGGCCAAGGTCGCCAATTCGACATCGCTGTCGAAGGCGAAGTGCCAGCTGCGTTCACCGATCTCAATCCGCTCGCCGAAGCCATTGCCTTTGTCGGCTCGCCGGCTCCCACGGCCAACAGCGCGTCAGACGCTGAAAAGCAGCCCTTCCTTGGCGTCGCCCGGAAGGCGGAGTTCATCTACACCGCTGGGGATGACACCCTGACGTTGGAGTGGCTCCACGACGCGGAAAATCCCAAGGTCAACGCGATCCAGATCTCGCAGTTGGGCGGAGTGGTTAACCCGCCGTCCGACACCACCGCGCCGGTCGTCACCTCCATCACCGTTGAGAATCCGCAAAACGTGCAGGACGGCACGCGCGACGCCACCGTTGTCGTCACCGACGAAACCGGCTTTGACATCGCCAACCTCAACACCCTTGACGGTTCTGAGCTTCAGTTCTCGGGCATCGTGCCGTCAGCCGTGTCGGCGCCCGTCGTCACGCTGTCGAATGATGGCCAGACCGCCACTTTGGTCTACACGCTGACGCCGCCGGCCGATAACAACGCTTGGCCGTCGGGTGTGGGCGACATCGCCATCGCCGCCGGCGTGTTCGCCGACGCGGCCGGCAACACCGCCGAGGCCGCCACGGGTTCGTTCATCGTTGAGCCCAATCTGGACAACCTGGTGCGCGGCAACGTGCTGCGGGCGGTCAATGTCGGGACGACCGACACATCACCGGCGACCGACTTGGCGCCAGACCCGCTTGACGGCAATGCGGTGGACAACAACCGCTACGCTGGTGAAATCGCCGCGGACAGCATCATCACGGACGCCTTTGGCAATCCGGTGGCGTTCGAGGCCGATGACGCCTCCTACTACACCTCGCCCAAGAGCAACGGCGCGTTGAACAACAATGTCGACGGCCAGCTGGGCGCCACGGGCAGCAACGCCGGCGGTGTCGACCTTGATGGGTCAGCCTACCACACCTACCGCGACTCCACGGCCGACGTGTGGACCGGCACCTATGACGGCTTCGCCAATGGCGTGTACATTGTTGAGCTGCACTTCGCCGAACTGTTCCACGGCGCCGCGAATGCGCGCGTGGGCGATTTCTCGATCAACGGCGTGCTGGTCGGCGACGACTATGATGCGTTCGTTGCGGGCGGCGACAGCGCCGATGCGCCCAGCTTCATCCGCGTCCCCGTCGAGGTGACCAACGGCGAAATCGTCGTCGAAGTCGACAGCAGCCAAGGTCAGGCCGGCTACAGCGCCATCGTTGTCTACGAGGCTGTGCCCTCCAACCTGCCGCCGACGATCTCGGTTGGCGACGTCACGGTCAGCGAAGAAGACGGCGCGGCCGTTGTGACGTTCAACCGCTTGGGCGATCAGTCCGAAGACATCACCATCGACTACGCCATCCAGTTTGAGTCGGCGGGTTTGGGCGATATTGGCGTGGCCAATCCGCCCGCCCAAGTGGTGATCCCGGCCAACCAAGGCTCCGCTCAGGTCACCATTCCGATCATCAACGATGATCTGGAAGAGGGCGCTGAGACCTTCACGGTGGCCATCACCGGTGTGTCCAACACCTCATCGGACGCCTTGATCAGCGACGGAACCGCCACCGTCACCATCGAGGCGAGCGATGCATCGCTGCAGATCCCGGCCGGCGGCGCTCTGTTCGCGCTCGACTTTGAAACCGCGGGCGATCCGTTTGTCGAGGGCGGCTTTGACGGCGCGCTTGGCGGCCAAGGCGCCATCGAAGCCGAAGACATCACGATCCAAGACGGCAAGCTGGTCATCCAAACCGACAATGGCGATCTCAGCCAGGGCACCGGCGTCGACAGCAAGAACGACCTGACCCGCACCACCGATCTGAGCGACCCAGCGTTGGAAGACCTCTATGTCTCAACCCGCTTCGCCAACCCCTTCACGGCTGATGTGCTGGGCGACGGCGTGACTGAGGTGCTGAACTTCTCGCAAGTCGGCATCGTGGTGGGCGACGGCACCCAGAGCCAGAACAGCCTCGTGAAAATGGTTTGGGGCGGCGTAGCAGGCTCCAACGCGGTCGGCGGCACAGGCGTGCAGATCTGGACGAATCCGGGCGGCCAGGGCAACCCTGGCTTCAGCACGACCGTGAACCTCGATGCGATGGTGCCCGCAGGCGTCAGCCTGCTGGACGTCGCCGAAGTGGAACTGTCGCTGGCTTTCGACAAAACCGCCAACCCGGTCACGGTGTCAGGCTATGTGACCTTGTTCGACGCCCAAGGGAATATCCTCGGCGGCGCGCGGCCGGCCAACGATCCGGCCCCTGGTTTCGCGACGATGGGCGCCGGCCCACTGCCAGAGCCGATCAACGCGGTGCTGAGCAGCGAGACGGCGCAGATCGGCGTCACCTCGAGCGACTTCCAGAGCGGCAGCAATCCGGGCCTTGAGAGCTTCGAGGCGAGCTGGGACTTCTTGACCGTGACCTCGCCGCAATTTGCCGAGGCCACCGGCGCGACGGCTGCATTGACAGGCCCGAGCGTGGTCGCTGAAGACGCCGGGACCGCCACCTACACCGTGACGCTCTCAGAAGACCCCAGCGCCGCCACGCAAATCACCGTGGATGTGACAGCGGGATCGGTTGACCCCGCCAGCCTGCCGGCCGACGCCGAACTGGCCGCCGGCGGAACACAGCTGATCTTGACCTTCAACCCCGGCGGCGGCTTGAGCCAAAACTTTGACGTCGCGATTGCCGACGACACCTTGCCTGAGCTGACCGAGACGTTCGATGTGGCGATCAGCGGCTTGCCGATCACAAGCGGTGCGTCGGGCGTGGTGACCACCCAAATCACCGACAATGACGGAGCGCTTGACAGCTTCAACGCGTTGACAGCTCCGACCGGCGATTTCTCAGACGACCGGTTGGCGCCGACCGAAGTTGGCGATCTGCAAGATGGCGACAACGTGTTGGTGGCCCACCAACAAGGCGACTTGGCGCCCGGGGGTCGTGATCGTGATTACATCACCTTCACAGTCCCAGAGGGCAAAGTGCTCGTCTCATTGACCCTCGACAGCTACAGCAACATTGATGGGTCGGACAATCAGGGCTTCATGGCTCTGCAACAGGGAAGCCAGGTCACGATTGATCCGGTGACCGGCGCTCCGGATGATCTGCAGAACCCGCAGGGTCCGTTTGGAGGCCTGATCTACGGTGAGGGCGATCTCAACGGGAACCTCTTGCTGTCGCTCCTGGCTGGCGACGCGGACGTTCAAGACGGGGTCGGCTTCCCCGGCTTCGGCGACGGCCAAGCCACCGAGCTTCCGGCCGGTACATACACCCTCTGGCTGAACCAGGGCGGGACGGCGACCAACACCCAGTTCACTCTGGCGCTGCAAGACGTGCAGGCTAACGACCCAGATCCCAACCTCGTCAACATCACCGGGATCGCTCCGGGCGCTGAAGGCGAGTTCAACGCGTCGTTCGGACTGTCGCTCGACCAGCAAGCCCAAACCGACACGGTCATCGACTTCATCGTCAGTGGGGGCACCGCAACTTCGGGTGAGGACTTCACGCCGTTCACCGGCCAGGTCACCATCCCGCAAGGCTCGCTCGGCGCAACCATCATCGTCGATGTCATCGACGACAGCGATGTCGAAGCCACCGAGACGGTCGAAATCACCCTGACCGGGATCAGCCAGGGCGACGCCAACGTCCAGTTGGGTGACACCGTCATCGCGACAACGTCCATTGACAGCGATGACACAGCGCCTGTGTTTGTGCGCGGCGACGTCATCGACGCAGTCAACGCTGGCGGCCCAGCCCTGACCTTCAACGGCATCGACTTCCGCGACGGTTCCTCCGGGGTCGGCGGCGATCCGTTTGGCGACACCATCGACAATGGCGCCGCGAATCCGTTCGACGGCACAGCGTTCACCGACAATGGGGCAGGCAATGGCCTGCAGCCGGTGTTCGACGGCACGATTTACCAGACTGAGATCAACAGTAACGCCGACGGCGGCGTGACGCCCAAGGCGTTCACCGCCACCTTCCCGGTGCCTGAAGGCGCAACGAGCGTCTTCATCGACCTGTACTTTGCCGAACTGTTCCAAGACGCCGCCGGCGACCGGGTCTTCAACGTCCTGGTCAATGGCGTTCCCGTTCTTCAGAACTTCGACATTATCGCCACCACCGGCGACTTCAACACGCCATACGTGTTCTCGCCCACTGAGCCGTTCACGCCGGATGAAAACGGCAACATCGTCATCAGCTTTGAGGGCGTGGCCGACCGTCCGGTGGTCAGCGGCATCGTGATCACCGAGGCGCTGGAGGCCAGCGCGCCGCCAACGGTCGATCAAGGCATTGCTGACCAAGACGCCACCGAGGACTCGGCGTTCACCTTCCAGGTCCCGGCCGACGCGTTCGCCGACGACCAAGGCGCGGCCAACCTGACGCTGACCGCGAGCCTGCTGGTCGACAACGCAGCGCAGAGCCTGCCCGCATGGCTGTCGTTCGACGCCGACACCGGCACGTTCACGGGCACGCCGCTCAACGAGGATGTGGGCGCTATCACGGTGCGCGTGGTCGCCACCGACGCCAGCAATCAGCCCATCTTCACCGACTTTACCCTGACGACGGCCAACACCAACGATGCGCCTACGGTCAGCGGATCGGTGGCTGACGCGTTGGTTCTCGAGGGCGAAAACAGCATTGTGGATGTCTCTGCGGTCACCGCGGCGGACGAGGACATCGGCGATACCGCAACGTTGGGCGCACGGTTGCAGGGCGGCGCGCCCTTGCCCGCCGGCATCAGCCTTGTGGGCTCGCAGCTGAACATTGCCGACGACGCGGTCGCGGGCGAATACGTGATCGAATTGTTCGCAACGGACACGTCACAGGCGGAATCTGTCTCGAGCGTCGCCTTCACGCTCACCGTGTCGGATATCACGCCGTCGGTGATCAGCTTGACCGGGGCGCCAAGCGTCCAAGAAGGCGAGGGCGCAACCCTCAACTTCACGCTGGTCAGTTCCGAGGCCGCCATTGGCGACGTGACGGTGACCTACGCCATCGATGGCGTCGAACAGGCGCCGGTGGTTGTGACGTTCGGGCCCGACCAAACCGATGCGGTGTTAGCGGTCCCAGCGCCGAACGATGAGGTCAATGATGGTGACGACAGCATCGAGGTCACGCTGATCTCGGTGGAAGGTTACCCCAACTCGCTCGGAACCGTGTCCGCCACCGGTACGGTCACTGAGGATGATCCGCTGAATCCATCGGACATTGATGGCGACACCATCCTGAACACCGACGATCCTTTTGCCTACGACACGGACAATGGCGCCGGGCGTAAGCTCGAAAAGGGCGTGGAGTTCCGCCAGGATTTCAACACTGACACGGCCGATCCCTTCAGCGCCGAAGGCGGCTTCACGGGCATCCTCGTCAACCCAGGCTTTGACTACGGCAATCCGGCCGATCCGGCGGCGGACCCCTACGGCAACCGCACGAACGAGGGCAAAGTCTCGATTGCAGACGGTCGCTTGAACATCGTCTCATCGCAACAAGACGCCTTTGCCACCGGTACAGGTACAACCAACACACTGGCGGACGCCTACCAATCAGCTGTCGATGTGAGCGGGACAACCAAGTTTGAGGTTGTCGCCGTCGCCAATGGCGGACTTCCCAATGATGAAGGCGTGTTCGAAGAGGGCACCTTCCAGTTCGAGGTCCTCAACAATAACGGCTTTGAGCAGTTTGGCGTCGTACTGGGCGCCGGCGGGGTTGATGATTTCGTCAAGCTTGTCATCAGCGATGAGAACGACAATCCGCCGCGCATTCAGGTCGCGCACAACAACTCGCTGGTTGGCGGGGAGAAAAACATCTCAGCCACGGCAGTCGTCGTCGATGACGTCATCGTCGACTACGCGTTTACGACAGACACTGGCGGAACGGTGAACCTCAACGATGTTGGCGACATTGAGTTCCGCCTCATGGTCGACGAGTCCGACGGCGCGAACGGCTCCGTCACCGGCCGGGTTGAGTTCTTCGCCCATGCCGATGGCGCTTCGCTGGGTGTGGTGACCACGCCGGCCTATGCGATCTTGGAAAACGGTTCGCTGGATCAAATCCTGACCGGCGCCAACCCGTTGACCGGCGTCGAAGGCGGTCTTGCCTATGGCGTCTTCGTCACAGACTTCGGCGGCAGCGGCGGCGCGGACATCAACCGGTTCACGGCGAGCTACGACCATTTGAGCATCCGTTCGCTGGATCCGTTCACCCTGACCATCGGCGACTCCGCGGGTGCAACCGAGGGCGATGAGGGGACCACGGATCTGCTGTTCCCACTGACCATGTCGGATGGGTTCTCCGGTACTTTGGACATCGTCTACACGGTTAATGACGGCGAAGAAGAAAGCGCTGACGGCGTGGTGTTCACCAACGGTGCGGCCAGCCTGGCCCTGCCGTTCGCCAATGATGATTTGGCCAATGGCGACCAGGCGGTCACCATCCAGATCGTGTCGACCAGCAATGATCTGGTCGAGATTGACCCGGCCGCCGACACTGGCGCGGGCACGCTCACCGAGGACGATTTCGCCCCGGTCGCCAACCCAGACTCGGAATCCGTCTTCGATGGCGCATCGATCACCTTTGACCCCGCAGCCAACGACACAGACGCCGACAATCTGACCGGCGAACTGACCGTCACGGCCATCGACACGGCCGCAACGGTTGGCGGTACGGTGCTGCTCAACAATGACGGCACCGTCACGGTGACGGCCGACAGCGACAGCCAGACCGGCGACATCGTGTTCGGCTACACAGTCTCCGATCCAGGCGGCAACACCGCGAACGGTACGGCCACCGTCACCACCCAGGCCAACACGCTGGTCGCCATCGCAGCGACGGCGGCGGTCGAAGCTGGCGACAGCGGCTTTACGCCCCTGAACTTCGCCATCACGACCAATCCGGCCGCAGCCGACCAGACCATCTCGGTCAGCTACACGGCGGGCGCAGACCCGGTGACCGTCGACATCCTCCTCGACGCCAACGGGGAAGGGACCCTCTCATTGGCTGATGCGGTCGCCAATGATGATCTGGCCAATGGCGATGAGGTCATCACGGTTGAATTGGCCTCGGTGAACACCGCCGGCTTCTTGGTGGACGAGGCCGCCTCGGCGGCCGATGGCGCGGTCAGCGAAGATGATTTCGCCCCGGTCGCTGCGCCGGACACGGCGATCTTGTTCGCCGGCGGCCAGACAACCATCAATGTGCTGCTGAACGATACCGACGCTGACGACACCGACTTCTCCGATGCGCCGGGTGACGCGACCGCTTTGAGCGCCGCGCTGACGTCCGATCCTGGCGTTGAAGGCTTGGACATCTCAATTGACGCTGGCGTGGTCACGGTCTCAGCCTCGGCCGCGGTCCCCGCTGGCGATTATACGGTCGACTACACGGTCACCGATCCGGGCGGGAATGCCGATACGGCCGGCGTGCTGACCATCACCGTCGCCGCTGACGCTTTGGTCTCCATCGCGGCGGCGCCCGAAGCCGTGGAGAGTGGCGACGACGGCGCCACGACCCTGGTCTTCCCGATCTCGGTCAGCCCGGTTGTGGCCGATCAATCGATCGACATCGAGTACAGCTTGGATGGCGGTGTGACGTCGTTCAGCCAATCGGTGGCGCTCACCGGCGGTGCGGGCGCACTCTCGGTCGCAGTGGCCGACTTCAACGATGATCTGGCCAATGGCGCTGACACCGTTACGGTCACCTTGGTGAACATCACCACATTGGGCTTCTCGGTCGACACCGCAGCGGCCACGGGCGACATCACCGAAGACGACTTCGCGCCGACCGCGGTCGCAGACACGCTCTCGACCCCGGAAGACACGCCGATCACCTTCAATCCGGCCGCCAACGACACCGACCAGGACAGCGACGATGCGCTGCTCAAAGTCACGGCCATCGACACGACCTCAACAGTGGGGGGCGTGGTCGAGCTCAACGCGGAAACCGGTGAGGTCACCGTCACGCCGAACCAGGGCTATGTGGGCGACATCGTGTTCGGCTACACCGTCGCCGATGACGCCGGCAACACGGCGGTCAGCACCGCCACGGTCACCGTTGACGACACTCCGCCAACCATCAGTGTGGCGCCCAACGCCGAGGCGGCGGAAGGCGACGGCGTTGTTGAGTTCCTGGTGTCGCTGAGCAAGCCGTCGAGCGAAGTGGTTGTGGTGACGTTCTCGGCCACGGAGGGCGGAGGCAATCCGGCCACCGCAGGGGACGACTTCGCCGCCATTGTGGGGGGAACGTTCGAAATCCCCGCCAACACGACGCAAATCGCCATTCCGGTCGCAATCGTCAACGACTCCATCACCGAGGAGATCGCGGAGACCTTTGCATTCGCGATCACAGCCGCGGAGCTACAAGATTCGAGCGAAGCGCTAACCATCACCCAAGGCGCCGCCATCGGCTCCATCAGCGCTGAAACCAGCCAACAAGCGACCAACGAGAACCCCAACGTCGAGATCAACGAAACCGATGAGGAAGTTGACGCCGGTCAGACCGACGCCACCATCACCGGTGACGCGGACGACTTCGACGACGTGGTCATCACGGCGTTTGACGAAGGCGACACCATCGTCATTGATGAGGCGCCCGACGCCAACGATCCGAACGACGAGTTTGAAGACGAACTGTCCGTCGTGGGCGTCGAAGAAGGCTCGGTCGTGGTCCAGATCGGCTATAAGAGCACGACGGGCGGGGAACCGCAGATCATCACGACCATCACGTTTGACGATCTGCCAGATCCCACCGCAGAGACGGCCGTTACGGCTGGCGACTTTGTTCTGCAAACCGCGCCCGGGCAAAGCGGCGGCACCGACGTGACGCTGCAGTTTGCACCGCAGACCCAGGTGATCTCACTGTCGGCGCCGTCGCTGGCGGAGGTCGATGAAGAGAACCTGGAAGACCCCGTGCTCGTGAACCTCCAGCTGGCCACGCCGCCAGCGAACGGACAGAGCATTCAAGTCGATGTGGACCTGGGCGGCACAGCAACGCTCGGCGAAGACTATAAGCTCTTCATCCAAAGCGGATCGGGTTTCCAAGAGGTGACCGGCAACTTCTTGCAGGCGACCTTCACCGATCAGTCGACCAGCTTGCCGATCTTCATTGAATTCCAGAATGATGAACTGGCTGAAGATCCCGAGGCTGTCACGATCACCCTGTCTGGGGCGCGTGACGCGGACACGAATGACGATCTGTCGGATCTGATTTCTGAGACCAATACGGTGAGCGTCACGATCAACAGCGGGGATATCGACACAACCCCAATCGTGATCGAAGCCGAAGACTTCACGGGGCTTGGCCAGTCGGCCTTCTACAGCCAGTTCGCGTCCACCGCGTCTGGTTTCGAGCTGATCCGTCTGGTTGAGGGCGGCAGCGGCGAAGTCGCGACCGATCTGAGCGCCGTGCTTTCGGAGACCGGCCTGTTCGATGTGATCATCCACTACTACGACGAGAACGACGGACAGTCCTCGGCGCAAGTCAACGTGAACGACAATCAAGTCGGCGAATGGACGTTTGACAATGACGGCCCTGGTAACGGCACCCAGTCGAGCAACCTGACGTCGGTCACATTCACGGGCGTCGCGCTCGGGCCCGACTCCAGCTTCTCGATCGCCGGTCAAACCGATGGCCAGGAAATGCTGCGCCTGGATCGGGTCGAGTTCATCCGCACCGGCGACGTGAATTTGCCGCCGACGGTGGCGCTGCAAAACGCCATCACGGAGTTGCCCGAGAACACCGACACGGTCGCCTCGGTCAAGCTCGCCGACATCGTCATCACCGACGATGGTGTGGGCGTGAACGACATCAGCCTGACTGGCGACAACGCGGATCTCTTTGAGATCGTCGCTGGCGATGCTGGGCCTGAATTGCACCTCAAAGCGGCCACGGCGCTCGACTTTGAGGTCGCCGCCTCCTTGAACGTGGTGGTGAACGTCGACGACGCCGCGATTGGCGCCGCCGATGAGATCGAGGCCTCCGCGCCGTTCACGCTCAGTGTGACGGACGTCAATGAGGCGCCGACGAGCTTGACGCTGCTCAACGCCCTTGTGGCGATCGACGAGAACGCCAACGCGGCGGCGAGTGTAAAAATCGCTGACATCGCATTGGAAGACGACGCATTGGGAACCGTGACGCTGGGCCTCACCGGCGCCAATGCGGATCTGTTCGAAATCGTTGACGGAACCGAAGGTCCCGAGTTGCACCTGAAGGCGGCCTCGGACGTCGATCCGATCGTGCCGGTCCTCGACTTTGAGACGCTGGCGAGCCTCGAAGTGGCGGTCACCGCTGAGGACGCCGAAATCTCGGCCGTGCTGTCGACGCCAACGCTGATCCTGCCGGTCAATGATCTCGATGAAGCCGCTCCGACGGTGGAAATCGTGTCCGCAGTGCTCCCGAGCATCACCGACGCCATCACAGTGGTTGTTGCGATCGCCGACGACACGGCCGTCGACATCAGCTCCATTGACGGCGACGAACTGGTGATCACGTCTGACAACCCAGCCGACGACGCTCAACTTGCGCTGCCTGTGACGCCGATCGACAATGGCGATGGCACCTTCACCTACACCTACCTGGCGCCGTTGGGCGGTTGGTCGGGAACCAACTTCACAGCGACGCCGGCGGCGGGCTCGGTGTTTGACACCGCACCCGCGCCCAACGCGAATGCGGAAGGCGCCGCGGCGGCGTTTGTGGCTGGCGAAACACCGCCTGAAGACCGTTCACAATACGCGTTGGCCGGCGATCTCGACGAAGACGGAACCATCAACAGCCTCGATCAGGACATTGACCAGGACGGCGTGCTCAACCTCGACGACCGGGCCGCCTACAACGCTGGTGATGTCGGCTTTGATCTTGTGGGTTCGGGTGGTCAACTCGGCGTCGACTTCACCACGCTCGCTGATGGCGTCTCTCCGTTCGAGGCGTTCTTCGATGGCGTTGCGCAGACGGCTGACGACACTCCTGAGCTCGACTACGCCACCAACAACGGCGCCCAGGTCACCGGCGGTCGCTTGACCTTCCAGACCACGGACGCTGACACCAATGACGGCCAGCAGGCGTTCACACGCTTGGTCGACACGGGCGGCCAGAGCTTCACCATCGAAGGCACGTTCGACAATCCGGTGTTCGGCGGCGCAGCCTTGCCGACATTCTCGCAGTACGGCCTGATCCTGTCGCTCACCGGCGCGCCGGGCGCTGATGAAGGCGCCGATGGCGACTTCTTCAAGTTCGTGACGGGCAACCCGGGCAACGGGGTGGAGATCTCCGGGCGCGGCAGCTTCAGCGGAGCCGATACCAAGGTTGCGTATCCCGCCGGCGTCACAGACACCAACTTCGCCCAAGTGCGCTTGGTTGTGGCCGTGGACGTTATCACCGACACCAGCGTGACCTTCACGGGCACGGCTCAGTACCTTGATGATCTGGGCAATCTGCTGGGTGAGGTCACGTTGGCGCCGCAAACCGCGGATGTCGGCTCGGCGATGTACAACTCGCTCCAAGGAACGGGTGAGCCGATCGCGTTTGGCGTCACCTCCACCGACTTCCAGTCGGGCGATTCCTTCACCGTTGCTGTTCAGGACCTGACGATCACGTCCGAGACGTTCGTGGGCGCCGACGAGGTGGCTCCGACCGCAGCGCTCGTGGTCGATCCCATCGCCAGCATCAACGACCCGATCGTGGTGGTGGCGACATTTGCCGACGACGCCAGCGGCGTAAACCTGGACACCTTGCTCGACGGCGATGAAGTGCAATTGACCACCGACGGTCAGCTGCAAGTGCTCACGCCGGCGTCATCGTTTGCCGTGAATGGCAACCAGGTCACCTACACCTTCGATGCGCCTGTCGACGGCTGGGCGACGGACCCAACCCCGAGCGTCGTGGTGGTGGAGAACACCTTCGCTGACCTTGCGGGCAACCCGAACCTGACCGGAACGCCGGTGAATGTCGTGATCAACGGCGTCGGCGAGCCAGTCGAAGAGATTGTCTTGCGCATCAACGCCTTTGGTCCTTCAGTCGCCGCAACGGATGACGGGCCGATCTGGCAGGGTGACGGCAATGGCGCCCCGAACAGCCAGTATCTGGAGGTCACCAACGACCGTGGCGACGTCCAAGGCTATAGCGGCAATCCTGCGCTGTTGACCGACGCCGGACTGCCGGAGGCTGTCGCGGACACGGCGCGTTCATCCAACGAACCGTTCTCGTACAACATTCCGGTGAGCGATCTGCGCGGTAACGGCGCGTACCGTATCGAGTTCTTCGTGGCCGAGCTGTTCACCGGCAACCAGACCGCCGGCGATCGGATCTTCGACATCAGCGTTGAGGGCGCGACCGAGGGCGCACTGGACAACCTCGATCCATCGGCGGGCATTGCTCAGGCGGGCGACCTCAAAGTCGTCAGTTATGAGACCGTGGTCACCGACGGTGTGTTGAACATCCAGTTCGCGCAAGACTTGCTGAGCGGTAGCGACAACCCGATCATCAACGGCATTCAGGTCACCTTCTTGGGCGACTCCTTGCCTGATGAGGATGGGCCGACCGCGGGTCTTGCGATCACGCCGATTGATGATGCGGAAAGCCCGATCGTGGTGGTGGCGACCTTCGCCGACAACGCAAGCGGCGTGGATTTCGCCACCCTTGATGGTGACGAGGTCCAAGTGACCGACAACGGTCAGCCTGTCTCGGCGACCAACTTTGTCGTCGACGCGATTGCCGGCACGGTCACCTACACCTTTGAAGCGCCGGAGGGTGGCTGGACCACCGATCCTGCGCCCACCGCATCTGTTGTGGCGGGCACGTTCGCCGACCTGGCGGGCAACGCCAACTTGGCCGGAGCGCCGATCAACGTGGCCATCGACAGTGGGGTGAACGAGGCTGAAGCCATCGCCATCCTCGAAGAGCTGGACGATGTGGACAGCGGCGCGAGCTATGCGCCCGACGCTGTGGGCGCGGCGGTTCTGACGATCCTCGACGGCGACACCGATCCGCAATCGTCGAACTTCGGCTCCAACTCGTTCCAGTTGACCAACACCGGCGACAAGCAGATCGCCGCCGTGGTCATTGACTTCCGCGGAGCATCCTTCGGTGACTCGGTGGTCGATTTCGACGGTTCGGCTGGCGACACGACGGCCAAGCAGTTCAGTGTGAACTCGGCCGGCGGCACGGGCGGATTCTTCGGGACGGTCGAGGAGACCTACCTGTTCCCAGGCGCTGATCCATTGCCCAACACCACGGGCGCTGGTCAGTCGTCATCGGGTGGGTTCAAAGGCTTGCTGTTGAAGTTCGACGGCGAGAGCGGCGGCTTCGTCAACGGTGAGACGGTCGGCTTCTCCGGCGATATGGACCCCAATTCGATCGCTGGGCTGCCCAAGGGCCTCGTCGACTCCGGCGCCATCAACGGTTGGGACGTCGGCGGTGTGGGCGGATCGGAGCTGATCGGCTCGCAATTCACCATCTTGTTCGACGACGGCACGACGGCCACCGGCTACCTGCACAGTGACAACAGCCAAACCGGATCCATCGGTGAGGCGGTTGAGGACCGTGAGAACCAATTGGTCAGCCTGTCGATTGAAACGGGTGGTGAGACGATCACGTCGGGCAACGCTGGAACGTATGGCGGCACGCCTCCGATCATCACTGTGACCGGTCCGGCCAACGCGACCGTCCGCGTCGTGATGCAAAAGGGCTTCAACCCCGTGCTGAACGACGACAGCGGCGTCGCCGATCTGGTGGCGAATCGTTTGGCGGCGAGCCAGCCTGACTTCCAGGTCAACAACGCGTTTGACACCCAGACATTCGACGTCACCCTCGACGCTCTGGGCCAAGCCGTTCTGCCGGCCAACGTGTTCGACTATGTCGGCGCGACCAGCGGTGTGGATCCCTTCACGGGCAGCGACATCGCGCCTCTAGCCTTCACGGCCGCAGTGATTGTGCCGGTGACGGACAACACCCCGGACGTGCTGGCAGGCGATTCGAATGTGGCGGCCGGCCCGGTCAGCAACCCGATCTACCTGAACAACACGTCGGGCATCCCAGTCGACCCCGATGGCGGCGACAACGCTCCGGTCATCACGGCCAACATTCCCAATGTCTCGGTCGACCAGAACGCGCCGATCGCCGACATTGACTTGGCGGACGTGTTTGAAGACGCCGAGGACGGCGACAATCTCACCTACGAGATCGTCGACGAACAAGGCCAGCCCACGGCGTTGCCAGACGGCTTGACCTTGGTGGACGGCGTCATTTCCGGCACGCCGACCACGTTGGGTTCCACCACGGTGTTTGTGCGGGCGACCGACACAAGCGGGCTCTCAGTGACCGACGCGTTCATCGTGTCCGTTGGCGAGGGCGCTCTGGGGATCATCCAGAGCCTCACTGACGCCGACGGGGTCGCCACCGGTGGCTCCTACGATCAGGGCGATGTCGGTTCGGCGGAGATCTCGATCTTGGCCGGCGGCGGCAACGTTCAGACGTCCAACTTCGGGGACAACTCGTTCCAGGTCACCAACACCGGCGACAAGAAAATCGCCGCCGTCTTGGTCGATTTCCGCGACGCCTGGTTCCCCGACTCGGTCATCGATTTCGATGGCTCGGCTGGTGACACCTCGGCCAAGGAATTTGAGATCAACAGCGATGGTGAGACCGGCGCGTACTTCGATGAGATCGACGCCAACACCTACTTCTTCCCGGGCGTTACGCCGCTGCCCAACACGACGGGCACCGGGTCGAGCAACGTGTCGGGCGGTTTCCGGGGCGTGTTGTTGAAAGCCGACAACACCGATGGCGGGTTCGAAACCAATGAAACCGTCGGCTTCTCCGGCGACATGGACCCCAACTCCATCGCTGGTCTTGAGAAAAACGGCGGCAATGGCGTGGACAACGGCGCCGTCAACGGTTGGGACGTTGGCGGCATCTCGGGCGCTGAGCTCGCGGGATCGCGGTTCTACGTTCTGTTCGACGACGGCACCGTCGCCGAGGGCGTCATCGCCAGCGATGGCTCCCAGGCCGGCGCCATCGGCCGCGCGGTCGAAGGCCAATCGGAAACCAATGTCACGGTCAGCGTGAACGGCTTCACCGCCGGCTCGCCGAACGCCACCTATGGCGGCGACATCCCAGAGATCGTGGTCACAGGCCAGGCGGGCCAGACGGTTCTGGTGACCCTCGGCAAGGGTGTCCAACCGGTCACCAACGATGCCAACGGCATCGAGGCGTTGGTCGAAGGTCGGTTGGCCGAGAGCCAGCCGGACTTCATCGCCAACAACGCGTTCGACATTCAAACCATTGAAGTGACGATCGGCGTGAGCGGCACGGTGACGCTGCCCGCGACGGCGTTTGACTACAACAACGCCTCCTCGGGCGAAGACTTCAACGGTTCGGACGTTGCGCCGATCGTGGTCTCGGCGGTTGCCGTGGACGCCGACGGTTACGCGGCTGGGTCTTTGGATCGGGTCTACCTGTCCAATCCGACACAGACCCCGGTTGACCCAACCCCGCCGGCCAGCGAGGGCTTCTACCAATCTCAGAATGGTACGGTGGTGTTCGAGGCCGAGAATGGCGTGTTCGAACCGGGCGAAACCGGCAATCAGGGTCAGTGGGGCGTCTACGACAACAGTGAGACCCCTGACTCGCGCAACGGCCAGTTCGTGCGTTGGGATAGCGGCACCGACACGGGCCCCGACAACAACGCCAAGATCAGCTACCGCTTCGTCGCTGATCAGGGCGGGGATTGGACCGTCAAAGTCCGCATGGCCAGTGAGTCCACCACGAACGGAGCCGAAGAGAACGACGTCTTCATCCGCTTGGTCGAGGTGTTGCCAGACGGTTCGCGCGTCGCCGTCGACCCCAACCCGCAGGGTGATCAAAACCCTGTCACCAACGGCGGATCGGGCGGCTCGCTCGGCGCGTCCAAGTTCATGAAGCTCTATGTTGGCGGCAACAAGCTGAACGATTGGGCCGTCGGCGGCAGCAATGTCGATTTCAACGCCATCGACGTTGAATGGACGCTCGAAGAGGGCAAGATCTACGAAGTTCAGATGGCCGGCCGGTCGTCGGGCACCGAGATCGACGCCATCGCGCTCAGCAATAAGGGCGGCTCCAACAGCGCCGCGGCCTTGCTCAACAATGGCGCTCCAGAATCGCCCTTCGTCCCAACGGGCGACACCGATCCCACGGTCGACGCTGGGTTCCAGGACACCCAAATCGAGGAAGTCACTCAGGGTGACGTGGTCATTCCGATCCCAGCCAACGCGTTCGCTGATGTCGATGGCGATGAGCTCAGCTACTCGGTGATCTCCAACCCGCCGGGCGCCACGCTGAGCCCGGACGGCCAAAGCATCATCATCCCGCAGAACTTGATCGCTTTGGGGGCGGGGACGTCGATCACAGTGACCGTTGAGGCCGACGACACCGACGTTGGCAATCCCAATGCGGTCACCAGCTTTGCCGTCGACATTGTTGAAGAAGTCATCGCTCAGCCGGTGGGCTTCACAATGGCCGCGGGCGCGAACGATGACCAAGAGTTTGGCAGTGCCCTGACCAGCCCCGACCTTGAAGGCAATTTGGGCTATGTCGTGCGCTTCATTGTTCCTGAAGGCATCGTGGATCTGACTTCGGTCACATCGGCGATTTTGACGGGCGAGAATGAGGATGCCGGCACGGGCGCGCCGACCTATCAGATTGGCGTCAAAGACACCACGTCGCCCACGCTGGATCTGTTGTCGGGCACCGGAGATCTGGCCGGTGACGTGACCGTACCCTCAACGCCCTCCGGGCCAACGGGCACGGGCGCGCGCTTTACGCTTGGCGACATCGCCGATGCGGTCAATGCGCTGATCGCCAGCCAGGGTCCGCTGAACGCGGGTGATGCGATCACGGTTGTTGTTCCCGGCGCCAACCCACGTCGCGACGTGGAGCAAGGCACGCTGGAGCTCGCCATCAATGGCCTGTCGGGTGACGGCGGCGGTGACGACAACCAGCAGCCGGTGGTTGATCAGGAGATCCCAGATCAGCTGGCTACCGTGGGCGAAGCGTTCGTTGACCTTGATGTCAGCGCGTTCTTCTCCGATCCCGACCTCGACACGCTCAACTTCGTGGCCTTGGGTCTGCCAGACGGGTTGGACCTGCAAAACGGGGTCATTTCTGGCGCGCCAACCGAATCCGGCGCTTTCGACGTCACGGTCACCGCGTCGGATGGCGAACTGTCGATCGCAGATACGTTCACGCTGACGGTTTCGGAGGAGGCGCAGAACGCCGCGCCGACTGGCGATCAGGCGAGCCTGACGGCGGAGTTTGGCGCTGCGCTGACGATCGATCTGAACAACGCGTTCACCGATCCCGACAGCCAGCCCCAGCCTTTGAGCTTCCAAATCGAAGGCAATCTGCCGGCGGGTGTGAGCTTCAACCAGGCCACGGGTGTGATTTCGGGAACACCGGTTGCATCCGGCGACTTCCCAATCACCGTGACGGTGAGCGATGGCGAAGACACCATCACCGACACCTTCACGCTGACGGTTTCGGAGGAGGCGCAGAACGCCGCGCCGACTGGCGATCAGGCGAGCCTGACGGCGGAGTTTGGCGCTGCGCTGACGATCGATCTGAACAACGCGTTCACCGATCCCGACAGCCAGCCCCAGCCTTTGAGCTTCCAAATCGAAGGCAATCTGCCGGCGGGTGTGAGCTTCAACCAGGCCACGGGTGTGATTTCGGGAACACCGGTTGCATCCGGCGACTTCCCAATCACCGTGACGGTGAGCGATGGCGAAGACACCATCACCGACACCTTCACGCTGACGGTTGGGACCGCCAGTTCGTTGCCGACGATGACAATCGGAGCCAACGAGGCGGAAGACTTGGCGTTGGTCAACTACGAAGTGGAAGGCCGCTCAAACGCCAGCGGAGGGCAGGCTGTCAAACTGCCGTTCAACAACTTCCCCGACCCTGGCACGGTGTCCGGCCAGTTCTCTGGCCCTGCGGGCCAATACGAGATCGCGATCACGATCTTCAACGAGGACGATGGTGTTGCAACCTGGCGTCTGCTCGTCGACGGGCAACAACAAGGCCTGTTCACCGGCGAAGGCGGTTCGGGCGGCACTGGCTCGCTGCAGACAGAGACCTTCACGGTCAATCTGCAGCCAGGCGATACCATCGTTGTTGAAGGCACGGCGGGTACTGAAGAGCTGGCCCGTGTCGACGTGATCAACATCACGCCGGTCAACGTCGGCGCGACGATCGATGTGGGCTCCACCGAGGTCGAGACGCTGGTCTTGGATGGCTACGACATCGAAGGGCGGAGCAACGCGTCGAGCAATCAAGTGGTCAAACTGCCCGGCGGTGACGACACCGGAACCGCGCAAGGCACGTTTGTCGGCCCCGATGGGACCTACCAACTCGATCTCACAGTGTTCAACGAGAGCGACGGCGTGGCGACCTGGAGGGTGTTGGTTGACGGCGATGAGCAGGCTTCGTTCACCGGCGAAGGCGGTGTGGGCGGAACAGGCGCGCCGGAGACCTTCACGGCCGAGCTCAACTTGCAAACCGGTCAGACCATCACGTTTGAAGGCATCGGCGGCGGTGGCGAACTGGCGCGGATGGACGCCTTTGAGCTGACGCCAACCTCGCCGGGAGCGGCGGCGTCCACGTCGTCCTTCGTGACCAGCGACGCGATGGGCGACACCAGCTTGGCCTTCGCCGACGGCAAGTCTGCGCCCGAAGCGGCGACAGCCCAGCCGGCCTCAACGTCTGATGTGGATGAGAGCGTGCTCAATGATTGGCTCGCCAACGACCAGATGGATCTGACCAGCTTGCCTGAGCCGGCGTCCGTTTCCGACGGCGTGGACGATTTTGGCGCGTTGTTTGCAGCCTTGCCGCAAGACGCCGAGCTGTCTGATCCGTCCAAATCGGGCGATACGCTCAACGAGGACGTGGACAGCCTTGACGACCTCCTCTACCAGGAGGATCTGGCGCAGTGGGAGAACTTGGGCTAATGGCCCAACCCAGGGAGTATCTTGATGAAAGCAGCTGGAGATCGCCACAATACGGCCTTGGCTGAGGCCATTGCGGCTTCCAAGCGGACCCTGTTGGGCCTGGCGATCTTCAGCTTTTTCATCAGCATCTTGATGCTCACTGGCCCGTTTTACATGCTGCAGGTGTACGATCGGGTGTTGGCCAGCCAATCGGCCCCAACCCTGGTCGCGCTCACCGTCTTGGCGCTCGGCCTCTATTTCACCTTGGGTGTTCTGGATTGGGTCCGCCAAAGTCTGTTTGCGGTTGTGGCGTCTCGGCTTGAGGACCGCCTGGCCGATGAGGCGCTCAATGCGTCATTGGCCTCAAGCTTGCGCGACCCAGGCCGTAAGACGGACCGTCCATTGCGCGATTTGCGGACCGTCAGACGGTTCTTAGCCAGCCCCGCGCTGTCGGCCATGTTCGACGCGCCGTTTGCGCCGATCTTCTTTCTGGCGCTGTTTTTGTTGCATTGGACGTTTGGGCTGTGGGCCATGTTCGGTGCGGCGGTGTTGCTGGTTTTGGCGCTCATCAACCAGGCCGTGACGCGCAACGCCTTGCGCATCGCCGAAGACCGCGAACGGATCGCCCAGATGCGGGCCGGGGAAATGACCCGCAACGTGGAAGTGATGGATGCGTTGGGCATGCGCACGCAGTTGCAGGCGCGTTGGCGCGGCGACCTTGATGCGTCCGACAATGCAAGCACCACGTCCAGCGAGCGTTTGAGCAGTTTCACCGCTGGCACCAAAGCGTTTCGTTTGTTCCTCCAGTCCGCGATCTTGGGACTGGGGGCGTGGTTGGTGATCCAGGGCGAATCCTCCCCGGGAGCCATGATCGCCGCCTCGATCCTGATGGGGCGAGCGATCGCGCCCATCGAGCAGATGGTCGGCCAATGGCGCAACATGGTGGATGCGCGTCGCGCCTGGGTGGCGCTGAATGAAGCGGTTGCCGGCGCCCCGACCAGCCCTGAGCCCATGCCCTTGCCGGAGATCCGCGGCCGTGTGGATTTCGAAGCGGTATCAGCAGGCCCGCCCGCCGCCGAGCGCCCGGTGCTTAAGCAGGTTAGCCTGACCCTCGAGCCAGGTGATGTGCTAGGCGTGATTGGGCCCAGTGGTTCGGGAAAATCGACCTTCGCAAGGATTTTGGCCGGTGTATGGCCGGCGAAAGTTGGCGCGGTGCGCATCGACGGCGCGGAGCTGAGCGCCTGGTCGCGCGATTTGCTTGGACCGCAGGTGGGCTATTTGCCCCAGCAGGTCGACCTGTTTTCCGGTTCGGTGCGCGACAACATTGCGCGTTTTCGCGAGGACGCGCCCGCTGAAGCGATCATTGCCGCGGCGCAGTCGGCCGGCTGTCACGACCTCATTTTGCGTTTGCCTGAGGGCTACGACACCGAGATTGGTGAGGGCGGCGCCTATTTGTCAGCCGGCCAACGTCAACGTGTTGGCCTGGCGCGCGCTTTGTTTGGCGAGCCCAATCTGGTGATCCTGGATGAACCCAACTCCAACTTGGACACGTCGGGCGATGAGGCGCTGCAGAACGCGATTGCGCGGTTGAAGCTGCGCCGTGCGACCACGGTGATCATCGCCCATCGCCCCAACGCCATCATGCATTGCAACAAACTCATGGTGCTCGACAACGGCCAGGTGCGCCTGTTTGGGCCGCGCGACGAGGTGATGGCCAAGATTGCTGAAGCGCAAGAAAGCGCGGGGCGCGTGACGCCGATACGCAAAGGAGATCGCAGTGGCTAGACGGGGTCGTGCGCGGGGGCCGCGCCTGTTCTTCATCGGTTGGGTGTTGATCGTTGTCGTGTTCGGAGGGCTGTTCGGTTGGTCGGCCCTCGCGCCTTTTGAGGGCGCGGTCACGGCCCAGGGCAAAATTGAAGCGGAGACCAGCAACAAAGCGGTCCAGCACCTGGGCGGCGGCAATGTCGCGGAAATTCTGGTTCGTGACGGCGACACCGTCGAGGCCGGCGATGTGTTGATCCGATTGGATGGGACCAACGTCCTGGCCCAGCTCGCCAGCACCGAAGCCCAGCTGTTCGAAGCGCTGGCCGTGGAGGCCCGGTTGATCGCCGAGCGCGATGGGAAAGACGACCTGGAAGTGCGGTCGGGGATTGGTGATCTGGAGGACTCCGAGGAGTTGGCTGAAAAGCTCGAGCTGGCCCGGATTTTAAAAGATTCCCGGGCGCAGAACCGCACCACCCAGATGGAGGTGCTCGGCCAACGCATCGTGCAACTCGAACGACGCATCGAAGGGCTCCAGGCCGAAGTGGTGTCCAAAAACACCCAGATGGAGTTGATCGGCGAAGAGCTGGTGGGCTTGGAATCGCTGTTTGAGCGCGGGTTGGCGGACCGATCGCTGATTTTCTCAAAGCAGCGGGAAAGCTCGCAACTCCTCGGCGAGCGGGAGGCGCTCGAGGCGGACATCGCGGCGACCAATGTGCGTATCGGCGAAACCCAGCTCGAGATCGCGCAATTGACCGAGGGGTTCCGCGAAAGCGTTCTGGCCGAGTTGTCAGAAAAACAGACGGAAATCGCCCGCCTTTTGCAGTCACGGGCCGCGCTGCTGGATGAACGTTCACGCTTGGAGATTCGTGCGCCCGAGACGGGAAAGGTGATTTCCATGCGGGTCAGATCGGACACCGACGTGGTCTCACCGGGTGAAGACATTCTCTACATCGTGCCAAAAGAAGACCGCTTGATCGCTTCGGTGGAGATTGCGCCGCAAGACATCGATAAGGTTGAGCAGGGGCAAAGCGTCAATTTGCAGTTCGTCAACCTCAGTCAAGACGAAACGCCGCAGATCACCGGACAGATTATGCTCGTTTCTGCTGATGCTATGCAGCGTCAGGATGGTGTTTCGTTTTACAAGGGCATTGTGGAGTTGCCGGAAGACATGCAGCTGCCGGACAATTTTGTGCTCCGACCGGGAATGCAAGTGACGGCGTTTGTGCGTACTGACACACGAACGGTGCTGTCATACCTGATCAAGCCCGCTCGAGACGCCATGTCGCGCACGTTCCGCGAATAGCCGACGACGGCGCCTCGTGAGCCCAGTTCGGACGCCAAGCGGTCAGGCCCCGTTCAAAGGGACGCACAATCGGTAATGTGTACGCACCCATCCCGACGGGGCCAAAGGTCGGCCCGGTCAAACGTTCATGCTGTGAAACGTTCATGCCGCCAGCCGCCAAGGCGCCACTGACCCGTAACCCGGTTTCGCGTCACCGACGTCCGCTGGGTTCTCCCTTTACGCTAGGGCTCGAGCGATCGTCCGGGCGTCCATGGCGCGCCTTTCTCGCCGAGGGCGGCTTCGAATGCGGTCAGGTCACTGACCAGGACGCTCAGACGCGCGGTCACGTCGGCAAGTTCTGTTTCAGCGACCGCGAGTGACTCCTGGTGCACCCCAGCCGGCGCTGCTTGGCTGTTCCAGCTCGACCAGCTGATCCGCGAAACGCGTGACGCCAAACCGACGGGCGCGGGTTCGTTGCGTTGCTGGAGGGTGCGATCGCCACGCAGGGCGACCAACACGTCATCCAATCGCGACTCCAGCGCGGCCAGGGTAACCCGATCAGCGTCATCGGCCCGCGGCGTGCGTTCAATCGCAATTTTGAGGTGGGCGACGCGGTCGCCAACATCACTCGCCGTCGCATTGGCGCCCGCAACGCGCGACAACACCTCGCTGGTGCGCATCTGAAACGCGAGCAGGGCGTCGCGATCCGACGCGGCTTCACCCGGACTGCGGCCCATGGGGATGAGGGAAAAGCTCTGTGGTTCGCCAATGGGCGTAAGCGCTCCACTACGCCGGATCGCGAGTTCGACCGTGTAGGATCCAGGAAGCGCGAGCGGGGCGAGGACGGCCTCGCCATAGGCCGGCGGGCTGTCGTTGAGATCCACCGCATCGGGACGCTCAAGGCGCATATCCCAAGCCACGCGGTGCAGTCCTTGAGACGCAGGACCGACAATCCGCCGCACCACCGCGCCTGCACCGTCACGCACCGTGAGCACCATCGCCGGCGCGTCCTCGCGATCCTCGGCGCGCAGACTGTCCCAGCTGGGGTAGGGCGTATCCTCGCCAGCCTCTTCGAGCGCAAGGTCCGCCGCACGCCGCTCCTCGGCTGCGGTCTGAAGGCCATCGCGGAGAAAATAGGTGAACACCGCGCCGTAGGGTGGGTTGTCCGCGTAAAAGAAGCTGTCGCCGTGATAGCCCTGCGGTCCGCCGGTGCCGCCCCAAAGATCGCCCTGGATGTAAAGCCACGTATCCTTCACGGCGAATAAGGTGGCCTCCGCCTCCTCAAGCGTCGAAGACGGCGTGCGCAGCGGTGCGTAGTCGTCCAAAATGTAGATCCCACGACCAAACGTACCCACGACAAGATCATTCTCACGCCGCTGAATTTCGACATCACGCACGTCGATGGTCGGGAAGTTTGTGCTCAGCTTGGTCCAGCTCTCACCGCCGTTTTGCGTGAAGTAGAGGCCAAACTCGGTCCCCACGAACAACAGGTCTGGATCAACGTGATCTTCAGCGATGGTGTGCGCCGGCCCCCGCCCAGGCAGATCGCCGGCGATGGAGCGCCAGGTGCGTCCCCGGTCATCGCTCCGCACCACATAGGGCGCGTCGTCACCACGCTTATGATTGTCGAACACGGCGTAGACCCGGTCAGCGTCGTGGAGCGAGGCGATCATATCCTCGACCAATGTTTGTTCAGGAGCTGGGCCGAGGTCGGTGCTCGATCGCCATGTCGCCCCGCCATCCTCGGTGACGCTGATGACGCCATCATCGGTGCCCACGTAAATCAGGCCTTCGACCAGTGTGCTCTCGGTGAGCGCAATGGCGCTGCCGTAAAACGACGTGGAATCGTTCTTGGCGACGGTATCAACGCTCCAAACTCGATCCATCAGCGGCAGGGCGTTGCGATCCAGGCCGCGAGACAGATCATCGCTGATCGCCGTCCACGAATTGCCCCGATCATCGGACCGAAACACGCGTTCGGCCGCGTAATAGAGCCGTTCTCGATTGTGCGGACTGATCAATAGCGGTGTGTTCCAATTCCACCGATAGTCGGTTTCCCCGCTGGCCGGTTGGGGAGCGATGTACAGGCGTTCCTGCGTGCGCCGATCATACCGGGCCAGCCCGCCATACTGGTATTGCGTGTAGATGATGTTGGGGTCTTCGGGGTCGATCTGCGGCTCATAGCCATCCCCGCCCAGGATCACGATCCAGTCGGCGTTGGTGATGCCATGGATCACCGGCGTGCGGGACGGTCCGCACAGGGAATAGTTGTCCTGGGTGCCGCCGCACACATTGTAGAACGGCGAGGCGTTGTCGGGTTGCACACGATAGAATTGCGTGATGGGCAGGTTTTCGTGATGGCGCCAAAGCTCACCGCCATCCCAGCTTTCATAGACGCCGCCATCACCGCCGATGATCAAATGCTTGCTGTTGTTGGGATCGATCCACAGCGCATGGTCGTCGACATGGCGGTTCTCGTGAGAAAACCGCGTAAAGGTCACGCCGCCATCCTCGGACCGATGCGTGAACGTATCGAGAGCGTAGACGACATTGGCGTCATTGGGGTCGATCACCAACTCATTGTAGTATTGGGGGCTGACCGTCATGTGATCAGAGCGCTGACTCCAGTTTTGACCAAAGTCAGTTGACCGGTAGACGCCCTGTTCGCCTTCGTCGGCGGCTTCAATGATGGCATAGATCATATCCGGTTCTGACGGCGCGGCCGCAAGCCCAATGCGTCCCATGTGATCACCGGGTAAGCCGGCTGT
>CAZADA010000020.1:0-1807 GCA_964483775.1 uncultured Caulobacterales bacterium | reverse complement strand
CGCGGTGAATGCCCGAGCCCGGCCCGCCATTGAGCAGCGCCCAAACACGCCGCTGGCGCTGATAGCTTGAGGCGACAATCACATTGGGATCGCGCGGATCGACGACAAACTCGTTCACGCCGGTATGCTCATCAATGTTGAGGATGCGCTCCCACGTCGCTCCGCCGTCGGTGGTCTTGTAGAGCCCGCGGTCACCGCCGCTATTCCAAAGCGGCCCCTGCGCCGCAACGAGCACGGTGTCGGCATCGTCGGGATGGATCCAGATCTGGCTGATATGGCCGGAGTCTTCCAGGCCCATCCGGCTCCAGGTGCGCCCCTGATCGGTCGACTTATAAACCCCATCGCCATGACCGACCGAGCGCTGAGCGTTGTTCTCGCCCGTGCCCACCCAAACGATCTTCGGATCGCTTGGCGCGATCTGCACGACGCCGATGGCGTAAGACCCCTCATTGTCGAACACCGGTTTCCAGGTCGTTCCCGCGTTTTCGGTCAACCACAGCCCGCCCGACGCCGTGGCGACGAAGAAATGGTGATCTGCGCCCGGAAAAAACGCAAAGTCAGAGATGCGCCCGGAGAGGTAGGCGGGGCCGATCAGACGCAAGGGCAGGCCCGCCAGGGGATGTGCGCTATCGCCGTCCGCCGCCGCGCTGTCCTCTGATGGAGCCGGAGCAGCTTGGTCTTGCGCACACCCGGGGCCGGCCGTCACGGCGGCCAAGAGAACAAGCGCCGCCAAACGCCGCCAAGAGAAACCGATCATGCTAGCCTCCAACGTCGTGGGCGTTGCGTGCGACCCGGGCTTAAGGCGCGGGGATGGGTCCGCCAGAAACCCGCGGCCCCCCGGCGGCGATCAGCGCAGCTTCCAAGGCCGGGATCGTCTCGGTTTGCAGCGTGGTGAGACGGGCGCGCAGGCCCTCAAACTCAGCTTCAGCAAAGCCCAATTGCTCAATATGCGCTGGTGTCGGACCATAGGTTGATGACCCAACGCCCGCGCCGACAAAGCTGATCCGGCTTTGCACTGTTTCGCGCGTGAGCTCACCGATCTGACGCCGGGCTCGGTTGCCGCCCATCTCTTCGTCAATGTCGTAGAGCTCCTGGCGGATCGCCTCCCATTGATCATCAAGGTCGGCCGGGCCGCTGCGCGAACGCTCCAGCGCCGTGTGCAACGCTTCGGCTTTGTCATCGAGCTCACCCCAAAGGGCATTGGCCGCCGACACTGAGCGCTGCAGGCCGGCCAATCGCTCCCAGAACGCGGCCACCTCGGCGGGGTCAGCGCCGTCCAGAGCGCCGGTGCGCATCGGCTCGACGGTAAAGGGCGCCGGCCCGGCAAGGTCCCGGGTCTCGCCGCGCACCCGTTGGCTCAGCGTCACGGTAAACTCACCAGGCGCAACCATATAGCCGCGTCCTCCCCCGCCGCTGCCAGAGACGGCGTAGGGAGCCGGCGTGCGCAGATCCCAGGCCACTCGGTGAAAGCCTTTGCCTGTGGGGCCGCTGATCCGGCGCACAACGTCCCCGTTGGCGTCACGGATGGTCAGCCAGATATGCGGACCGGTTTCACGGCGTTCGGCGTCCACAACGTCAAATCCGGGGAAGGGCGTGTCTTCCCCTTCATCAATGAGGGGCTCTTCTTCCTCCTGACGGATGTCCTCGAGCGATTGAAGCCCATCTTTCAGATAATATGTGAACACCGCGCCAAATGGCGGGTTCGGCGCGATGTAGTAGCTCGCCCCTTGGGAGGCCGTGTCGGAACCGCCGAGCGGCCGTTGGGGGATGTACCACCAGGCCTTGCGGGTGGGGATCAACAGCGCCG
>CAZADA010000019.1:0-31822 GCA_964483775.1 uncultured Caulobacterales bacterium | reverse complement strand
CCAACCAACCGACGGGTTTCCAGCATGAGCGGATCGAAACACGAACCGCGCCTCAAGCCCTTGTGACACATGGCGTCTTGATCGCGACGCGTCGTTTTCACAAGATCAAACCTGAAGAGTGCGGTCTCACCCGTGGTGACGGCGTGCTAACGGCTGAGCTTAAGCAACGCGTAACGTTGCGAACATGGTCACGCCGCCAGTGAGAGCGTAAGGTCGCATTTGGTCGTCGCCACGCCCAACTGAACGTGATTCAGTCGCCCCATGAGAGGTTTGAACATGCGGATTTCTCCCCTTGGCTTCGTCGCTGCACTGTTTGTCGGTTTGAGCGTCGCCAGCGCGCCTGGCGCCGCCCAGTCGGGCGATGGGGTCGTCGCCAATCCGGTCTTGACGTCAAAGGCCTATTTCACGGGTTCTGATGAGGTCGAAAGCCGGGCGTTGTCTTTGACGCGCCTTGATGTCGACGTTGAACTTTTCGCCGGCTTTGCTGAGACCGAGATCATTGTGTCGTTTCACAATCCGAGCGACCAAGTGCTGGAAGGCGAATTTGTGCTCGATATGCCCCCCGCTGCGGTGGTTTCGGGTTACGGCCTCGACATCAACGGCCAGCTGATCCCCGGCGTGGTGGTGGAGCGCCAGCAGGCGGTCGACGCGTTCCAAGAACGGATCCGCGCTGGCATCGATCCGGGTCTGGGTGAAGTGACGCGGACCAACGCCTTTAAGAACCGCGTGTTTCCCATCAATCCCGGGCAGACACGGACGGTGTCGGTGACGTTTGTTTCGCCGGTCACCGCGGCCACTCCCTATCGCTTGCCATTGGGAGCGGCCGCTGCTGTCGACGCCTTTTCGTTGAGGGTTTCTGGGGACCCGGCGACGGCTCGGCTGAGCGGGGGCGGCGATTTTGTCCTGGAAGGGGATACGGACGCGGCGGATGTGTCGCTTGATGTGTCGGACTTCACACTCGGCGGGGTGCTGAGCGTGACGCCCCATGAGCCAACGCCTATGGCGGCGTTGCAGCGCCACCCTGGGGGCGGGCTGTTTGTGTCGATGGCCTCGCCTTTGCCAGAGCCTGGCGCGGCTTCGCCGGACAGTGTGGCGGTGTACTGGGATGCGTCGTTGTCACATCGCGCCTCGGCGCAGGAGGCTGCGGCCTTTGTGGCGTTGCTGGCTGAGACCTACGCGGACGCCGACCTTGAGCTGGTGCGGTTTGCCGATGGGCCGCGCGGCGAGCGTTCGGTTCATCGTGGCGCGCCGGCTTTGACCGCTGCGCTCACCGATGTGCGCTATCACGGGGCCACCGATCTGCATGCCACGCTTGCGGCGCGGGCTGACGATGACGCGCATGATGTTTGCGTTTTGGTGACGGATGGCCGGTCCACCTTGGGCGGTTTTCCGCAGGCGCGGCCCAAGTGTCGTCTGCACGTTGTCAGTGCGGCGCCGGATGCGGACCGCGGGGTGCTGAGTTTGCTCGCCCGGCAGGGTGGGGGCGCTTATGTGGATTTGACGCGCCAGTCGCACGAGGACGCGCTCGCTGCGCTGGGCGGCCAAGCGCCTGTGATCATCGACGTGCTGGCCGATGGGCAGAGTGTGCTTGAGCACGCCGAGTGGTTCACTGAAGGCGACGAGTTGCGCGTCTTAGCGCGGCTCAGCGGTCGACCTGAGGCGGTGACGCTTATGGTCGACGGCCGCGAAATCATGGTGCGGCCCGCCAGTGACGTGATCAACACCGGCGCGGCGTTTGGCGCCATGTGGGCCCGCGATCGTTTGGTGCGGCTGCGCGCTGAGCGCACGGCGCGCGAGGATTTGGTGAGCTTCAGCCAAACGTATTCGGTGGTCGGCGAGGAGACCTCGTTCCTGGTTTTGGAAACCGTCTGGGATTACGTCAACAACCGGATCGATCTGCCGCAGGTAGGCTTCACCAAAGAGCAGCGCGAGCAGTATGAGGCCCAACTCGCCGCCGCGATCGCGGATGATGAGCGCCGCCGCGCCGGACGGATCGACGCTGTCGCGGCCATGTGGGCTGATCAAGTTGCTTGGTATGACACCAAGTTTCCGCTTGAGCTCGGTGATCCTGTGGCGGTCAACGCCCCCGAGGTTGGTGAGTCGGACGGCGCGGCCGATCTCCCCTTGGCGCCGCGTGATACCGGTGAGGTTGCGGAAATCCCCTGGGAGTCGCGCGCGGCGCTGGACGACCCGGTCGCCGAGTTTGCGCCGTCGGGATTCGGCGGGGCCGAGGACGAACGCATCACCGTCAGCGGCGCGCGCCGTGCGCCGCGGTCTTTGGCGGTGGACAGTTCGATGGCCGACCGAGAGGGCGACGGGCGGCTTGCTGGTCCCCTTCGGGATGTCGGGCCCGTCGCTGAGGTCCGCGCGTGGACTCCGGATCGGCCGTATCTCAATCAAGTGCGCGGGCAATGTGGTTCAGACTTCCTCGACTCTTATTTCGACGTGCGCGTTGATTATGGTGATGCGCCGAGCTTCTATTTGGAGATGGCCGATGTGTCGTCGCGCTGCGGTGACACCGTGGAGGCGGCGAGCATCGCTCTGAGCGCGCTTGAATTGCCAACGGCCAATGTGGATACGCTGACGGCGGTCGCCATGCGGTTGATGAGCTATGGCGCTTATGATCAGGCTCTGGATTTGTTCCGCCAGGTTGTGCGGCAGGCGCCCCATCGACCGCAATCATGGCGCGACCTTGCGCTCGCCCTTGACGAGGCGGCTGATGGGGAGGGGACGCCGGCGGATTTGCAGATGGCCTATCGGCGAGAAGCGTTGGCCCACCTCAATCATGTGATCGCCACGCCTTGGGACAATGCGTATGACGGCGCCGAATTGGTGTCGGTGATGGAGGCCAACCGCATCCTGGCGCGCTTGCGTGCGAGCGGGGGTGAGGGCGCCGCGCTGGTCGACGAGCGGTTGGAGCGCTTGTTGGATGTCGATGTGCGCGTGGTGCTCACATGGAACATCGACAATGTTGATATGGATTTGTGGGTGACTGAGCCCACCGAAGAACGGGCGTACTACTCTAATCCTCTGACGCGGCTGGGCGGGCATATGTCAAACGACATGACTGATGGCTACGGGCCGGAGGAATACCTGCTTAAAACCGCCGTGCCGGGCGAGTATCAGGTGCGCGCGCATTACTACAGCAGCGATATCATCAATCCCAATGGCGCGGTGACGTTGCGCGCCCACATCTTCCGCAATTGGGGTCGAGAGAGCGAAGAGGTCGATGTCGTTGACCTTGAGTTCACTGATGATGATCAGGACGCTTACTTTGTGGGTTCTGTGACGTTTGAATGAGCTGAAAAGGCGACCTCGGCGCGTTGGCGCTTGGGTCGCCTTTCGGATCGATCGCCTCACTCGGCGGTTACGGTGATGGACCTGCGGGCCACAACTCGTTCGCCGGCCAGCACATAGCGCAGCTCATACACCCCCGGTTCGGCCGGCGCATCGAGGTTGGCGGGGTCGCCTTGACGGGTGTAGCGATAGCTCATGTAACGCCGGTCGTTCGCGTCCGGTTCGGTGATGGTGATGTAATCGCGGTGGTGGCCGGGGCCATCCCAGTCCACCATGAAGCGTTCGCCAGCGACGACGCTTGCCGGCGCCTCGAGTGCGGCCGTGACGTCCTCGACCGTCACGCTCCGCCGGGCGATGACTTTTTTGCCATCCAGCACGTAGCGGAATTCATACGCGCCCGGCTCGACCGGCAGTTCGATCTCGACGGGATTGTCCCCTCCGCGCACGATCGCATAGTCGGTGTAGCTGTTTTCGCGCGCGTCGGGCTCGACAATGGTGATCCAGTCGCCGTGCGCGCCAGGGCCTTGCCAACTCACATCAACGGCGTCGCCGACCGAGGCGGTCTCCGGCGCCTCGAGGCTTGCTTCGGCGGGCGTGATCGTCACGGCCTGGCGGGCGAGGACCTTCTGGCCGTCTTGCACATAGCGGAACTCATACTCTCCGGCCTCCAAAGGCAGGCGCAGCGACACCGGATCGTCGTCACGCAGCACCTCATAGTCGGTGTAGGTGCGCTCGCCATCGTCGGGACGCACGACGGTGATCCAATCGTGCTGCGCACCCGGTCCGGTCCATGCGATATCGTGGTGCGTGCCAGCCATGGCGATGGTCGGCCCCGAGAGCGTGGCCTCAACCGGCGTGACGGTGATGGGCGCGCGGGCGAGCACCTTCTGGCCGCTTTGCACATAGCGCAGCTCGTACTCGCCGGCCTCCAGCGGGGCTTGGAGTTCGAGCTCATCGCCGTTGCGAGTGTAGTCATAGCTTGTGTAGGAACGCTCATTGGCGTCGGGCGCGACCACGGTGATCCAGTCGTTATCGCCGCCTGGCCCGGTCCAGTTCACCGCGAAGTTCGCGCCGGCTTGGACGGTTTGCGCTGCGGACAGCGTGGCCTCGACGGGCGTGACGGTGATGGGCGCGCGGGCGAGCACCTTCTGGCCGCTTTGCACATAGCGCAGCTCGTACTCGCCGGCCTCCAGCGGGGCTTGGAGTTCGAGCTCATCGCCGTTGCGAGTGTAGTCATAGCTTGTGTAGGAACGCTCATTGGCGTCGGGCGCGACCACGGTGATCCAGTCGTTATCGCCGCCTGGCCCGGTCCAGTTCACCGCGAAGTTCGCGCCGGCTTGGACGGTTTGCGCTGCGGACAGCGTGGCCTCGACGGGCGTGACGGTGATGGGCGCGCGGGCGAGCACGCGGGTCGGGCGGCCAAGCACATAGCGAACCTCATACTCGCCGGGCTCGACCGGCATGGTGATCACCACGGGGTTCCCGTTGCGCACGTATTCATAGCCGGTGTTGTAGGAGCCTTGCGACGAGTCAGGCCGCACGACGGTGATCCAGTCGTTCTCGCGGCCGGGCCCCGTCCACGCTACGGCGACCTCGCCGCCCGCTGGCGCTTGGCCTTCGGGTGACGGCTGCACGCTGGCGTCTAGGGCGTATTCAAGGGCGATCGTGATGGTGCGTTCGGCGCCTTCAACAATCTGCACGTTGCGCGCTTCGCCTTTCAGGCCGTCGGCCGGGCGTTCGACCGTCACATCATAGAAGCCCGGCGCCAGTTCGGTTTCCACCCGGCCCGCATTGCTCGCTTCGAACGCGACCTCATCTTGACCCGCTGGGGTGACCCGCCACGTCAACCCGGCGTCGATTTCCGGCCCGCCAGCCAGTTCGGTGGCGCGCAGATCGGCCAGCGTCACGCGTTCGGGCTCCGGCGCTGCGGTGACCGTTTGGCTCAAGGCGCTGGCCAGCTCATCAGCATTGCCGGCGTTCCAGTAGGCGCCGCCCGTGTTGTCCGCCAAGCACTGCAATTGGCCGCGCAAACGCACGTCGGCGATGTCGAACCCAATCACGTGGGCGGTGAAATCAACACCCGCCGCCTCAAGCTCTTGGCCCACCACGCATGGATCGAGATCACAGGTTTCCTCGCCATCACTGACCAAGATCACCGTGGCGCGGTTTTCGGTGTAGGTCAGCGCTTCGGCGGCCTGACGCACCGATGCGCTGAGCGGTGTTTTGCCCTTGGGGTTTAGCGCGTTGACGGCGGCGCGGATCGTCTCACGGTCGGCGCCCACTTCGGCGATTTGCTCGATGTCGGTGCAGTCGCCTTCACGGTTGTGGCCGTAAGCGATGAGGCCAAGGCGGCGCTCGTCGGGCAATTCGTCCAACATTTGACCGATGACGTTCCGTGCAATGACGATTTTGTTCTCACCGTCAATCTGTCCCCACATGGAGCCTGACGCATCCAGCACGAGGATCACATCCTCACCGGCGCCCTGTTGGGCGTGTGCGGGGCTCGTAAGCCCGGCGGCAAGCGCACACGCGCTGATGCCGAGGACCCCATGGTGAATGGCGCGCCGTTTCATGAATCATCTCCCCAGATACTTTGGTGGGCCTGGCCAAGCCGCTGTGAGTCCCGTCCGCTTGAAGCATGTTCAAGCCCTGCGGCGATTGCAAGGGCGAAACACTTCGACGTTTTGCAATTTGACGACGTGCCCAATCCCGGTATCTTTGCCCAATTCAGAGGGTTTGGAACGGCGCGGAGACTCCATGGCGAAGCAGGCGGTTGGTACATTTCGTGTGGCTGGCGTTGTCGTTGCGTTGACGCTGGCGAACAGTGTCGCTGCGATGGCTCAGGACCATGGCGAGGCCCCCATCATCCAACCCGGCGCGCCGGGCGATACCGCAAGGGCCTTGACCGCCGAGCAGTCGTTGGCGCTGGGGCAAAGTCGCTTTACGTCCGCCGATGTGCGTTTCATGCAGCACATGATCGTTCACCACAATCAAGCCGTCGACATGAATGCGCTGATTGCGGAGCGCTCGACGCATGAGGGTGTGCGGCTCATGGGCCAACGCATCGCGATTTCCCAATCGTCGGAGATGGAGCTCATGCGCAACTGGTTGTTGCGGCGTGGCCAATCGACGGAAGCCGACTTCAGCGATCACGCCCACCATGGCCACCATGGCCAGATGACGCACGATGATCATGGCGCTCACGAGGGCGCTCACGAGGGCGCTCACGAGGGCGCTCACGATCACGACGGCGGCGCGATGGATATGGGCGGCAATTCGATGCTCGAACGCGCCATGGCTGAGAACGATGCGGCCATGCACGCTGGTCACGGCGACACGCACTCTGATCACGCCACGGACATGGATGCGCTGTCGGATGTGCCGTTGATGCCGGGCATGCTGTCGCCGCGGCAAATGGCTGAGCTCGCCGCATCGGAGGGCGAGGCGTTCGATCGGTTGTTCTTGAGTGGGATGATCCATCACCACCAAGGGGCGATCGATATGGTCAATGGACTGTTGGCTGAGCCCGGCACGGGCGAAGATCCAGAGTTGGCGATGTTCCTTAATGGCGTCGTCGCTGATCAGTCCGCCGAGATCCTGCGCATGCAGGTGATGTTGTCTCAACTCGAGATCCAATAGTTTTCACTGGAGGGGACCCCCATGAACCGTTTCAAACGCATTGCGCCGGCGCTGATCGCCGTGGCGGCCGGCTTGGCGGCGTGTACGACCACGACCGGTACGCTCATCGATCCCGACAATGATCCTCGTGAGGGCCTCACTCCGGGTCTTTTTGATGCTGGCGAAGCCATCGCCAATTTGTCTCTCGACCATACGGTGCGCCCCCCTGAAGGGTTCTTTGACGAAGAGCAAATGTCGTCGTTTGAGCGTTTGATCGCTTACCGCCAGGCTGTCGAGGCGGGCGAAGAGGTTGAAGGACCGCCTCCATCGTTCACGTTTGTGAACAGCGATCTTGCGTTTGACGGCGACCGGGTCGTCATGGGCAACTATCACGGCATCAACATCTATGATGTTTCCAACGGTGCGCCGGAGCTTGAGTTTTCGCTGGTGTGTCCGGGTGGACAGGGCGACATCACCCTGCACGGCGATCTGTTGTTCATGTCGGTTGAGGAGTTCCGTTCGCGGACTGACTGCGGCCAAGAGCGGGCCACGGGCCAATCGAACCCTGATCGGTTCCGCGGCATTCGCGTCTTCGACATCAGCGATTTGAACGACGTTCGTCAGGTTGGCGCGATCCAGACCTGTCGCGGTTCGCACACCCACACGCTGGTGCCGCACCCCAGCGATGACGGGGTTGTCTACTTGTACAACCAGGGCACCGGGCCGGTGCGGGCCGGCACGGAGTTGGGCGGCTGCCAAGGCGGACAGCCTGATGAAAATCAGGACACTTCGCTGTACAGCATCGACATCATCAAGGTTGACCTTGGCGCGCCGGAAACGGCTCGGATCATCGATAGTCCTCGGATTTTCGCGGATCGCGATACGGGCGCCATTAACGGCCTTTGGACCGGCGGTCCGGCTCGCGAAGGCGCTCAGACCACCAATGTGACCAATCATTGTCACGACATCACGGTGTATCCTGAGTTGAACCTGGCGGCGGGCGCATGCAGCGGCAACGGCATTTTGCTCGACATTTCTGATCCGGAAAATCCCCAGCGGATCGATGAGGTGTTCGACGAGAACATGGCCTATTGGCACTCGGCGACGTTCAGCAATGACGGCAGCAAAATCGTGTTCACCGATGAGTGGGGCGGCGGAGTCGGCGCACGGTGCACGCCGGATGATCCGGAAACGTGGGGCGCCAACATCTTCTTCGAGCGCACCGAGGATGGCCTGGTGAAGAAGGGCTTCTTCAAGATCCCAGGCAGCCAGACGGACAAGGAAAACTGCGTGGCCCACAACGGCTCGCTGATCCCTGTGCCAGGGCGCGATATCATGGTTCAGGCTTGGTATAGCGGCGGCCTGTCGGTGATCGATTGGACCGACATCGATAATCCGATCGAGATCGCTTATTTTGACCGTGGTCCTCTCTCGCTCGATGAGACGTTCTTGGGCGGCTACTGGTCGGCGTACTGGCACAACGGCAAGATTTACGGCTCAGAGATCGTGCGCGGTCTGGATGTGTTGAGCCTCACGCCGAGCCCCTATTTGACCGAGGCGGAAATTGCTGCGGCCGAGCTGATCCACGGCGATGTGGCCAACGTGCAAACGCAGACCAAAGTGACGTGGCCGGATGAGGCCGTTGTCGCGGAGGCGTACCTCGATCAGCTGACGCGCAGTGCGTCGATTGACGAGGCCTTAGCGCGTCGTGCGCGCGGCGAAATCGGGCGTTGGGACCGCGGCGCTCCTCGGTCGGCCCAGCTTGACGAGCTTGCCTATGCGTTTGAAACGGCGGCGACGGACGCCAGCGACGTTGATGCGGAGCGCATGCTCAACATCGCCGGTATGATGCGCCGGGTTGCGGGCTAACGCTTGCGTTTCATGCGATTGATGGCGGCGGCGCGGACTTAGGTCTCGCCGTCGCCGTCAGTGGCCGTGCGCATGCGGGACGGTTGATGGTCTGGCGGACGACACGCTTCCGCGCAGACACGCTTGCGTTCAGACAGGCCTTCCGCGCAGACAGGCTTTCGCTAACGTAGGTCATCCCACGGGCGGTAAGGGCCGGTGTTGTCGTAGGACCGCGTTTCGCCTTGCGCTTCGGCGGCGTTGGCCACGGTCTTTACGCCGGCCTCGTCCTTGGTCACGCTGAAGCCGTCATACACCTCGCCCACGGCATCAATAGCGCGCAGGGTGAGGGTCGGCCCGTCGATGTCAATCACAGCGAAGAGCGGCGTGTTGTCGGCATGGCGCACCAACGAAAAATCGCCCTCGGTTTCCCCTTCGTAGCGCTCCCACCCGTCCAGTTTGGTCTGTCCGCGTTTGGTTGAGCTCGCCGTGACCACAAAGACGGTGTCCACAGCGTGGGGCTCACCGATGGCTATGCGCGCGATGTCGTCGCCCACTTCACCGCGTTGGTAGGTGTGACGGTGTCCGGTCAGCACCACGTCGGGCTTGCGGCGTTGCAACACCTCCACAAGGGCGGTGCGCCGCTCACGGGCTGCGGGATGCTCGGCGCCGCCCACAAAAGAGAACAGAGGGTGGTGCATGGTCACCACGGTCCAGGGGGCGTCGCTCGTCTCAAGGCCAGCATCGAGCCAGGCCATTTGCTGGTCCCATGCCTCGCCTGAGCTGTCGAGCACAAACACATGCACATCGCCATAGCGAATGGCGTAGACGGTTTCGTGCAAGGCTTCGGGCAAGTCTTCGCTGATGGGCAGGGTGAATTGGGGCCGCCAGAGCGGACTGACGGCTTTGTCGGCCGCCGCGAACAGTTTGATGCCTTCATGGTTGACGTAGTCATGATTGCCGGCCACCGGCATGGACGGCACGCGGGCGTGGCGGCGCGCGTTGGCGTCAAACCATTCGGCCCATTCCGCGTCATAGAGCGCGGTGTTGACCAGGTCTCCGCCGTGGATGGCAAACCGGGCATGGGGCGCAGTGTCAGCGGCGGTGTCGAACACCCGCGTAATGTGCGAGCGAATCCCCGTTTGTGCGTCTCCGAAAAAGACAAATTGAAGGGGTGTGTTGGCGTCCGGCGAGGGCGCGGTGCGCACGTGTGTCCAGGGGCCCCAGGCGCCGCGGCGGCCGCGCACGCGGTAAGCGTAGAGCGTATCGGGCTCAAGGTCGTCGAACACGACGCTGTGATAGTGGACGGGCGGCAAGGTGTGGTTGGTGATCACCGGTTCGTCCACTTGGGGCCCGCCAATGTTGGCCACATCGATGAGTGTGGACCGGGCGTTGGCTGTGCGCAGATCGGGGTGGAGGTCGATGCGCGCGTCGGCTGTTGCCGGGACGATTTGGGCGATGGCGACGCCGACACTGGCGGCGGGGCGCCAGGTGACCGCAAAGCTGGTCGCAGGATCGGCGGTGGCGTTGACGACCACGCGGTCGGGCCAGGCCGTCGCTTCTTGGTAGGGGGGGACGTCGTCGTCATCATCGCCAGGGTGCGCGAGGGCGTGGGGGGCTGCGAGCGCGGCGGCCAGCGCTAAGAGGCTGATCAGGCCGCGTGCTCGGGCTGGTTTGGTCATCAGCGCAAATCCCACCATTCGCGGTACGGTCCGGTGTTGGCGAACAGGCGCGTGTCGCCGTACGCCGCCGCGCCGTTGGTGAGCTGTTTTCCCGTCTCGGTCTTGGTGAGGGTGAAGCTGTCGTATTGCTCACCGGTCGCGGTGTGAGCCGCGTAGGTCAACGTGTCGCCGTCAATGGTGATCACCTGGAACATCGGGGTGTTGCCCGCCACCCGATCGAGGTGCAGCTCGCCCAGGTCGGGGGCTGGGTTGTCGATCATGGCTTCGACGGGCATGGCGCTGTGAATGTTGCTGTTCTTGGCGCCCGAGGCCGACACGACGAAGACGGTTTCCACGGCGTGCGGCTCGCCTTCGAGGATGCGCGCCGTGCGTTCTTCACCATCCACATCAAGGCTGGTGCGTGCGTAGGTGTGGATGTGTCCGGTCAGCACAAGATCGACGCTGTGACGCGCGATGATGGGGCCGAGGGCGGCGCGCCGGTCGGCGTCCCGCGCATTGCGGTCAAAAGCGGGGGGCGTGAAGTAGGGGTGGTGCATGGCGACGATCTTCCACCGGGCGGTGGAGGCTTCGAGCGCTGCGTCGAGCCAGCCGGCCTGTTCATCAAACACGGTGCGCGCGGAATCGACGACAAAGATGTGCAGATCCTCGTTGTAAGGCACGACATAGGCTTGCTCGTGCAGGCTTTCGGGGAGGCCGGGATCGCGCGGCAGGGTGAACTGGGCGCGCCATAGCGGGGTGCGCACGCGCACCGATCCTGACGGGCGCGGGTCGCGCAGGGCGCCATCGGGGTGATCGGCCCAGACCGCCATGTTCTCGTGATTGCCGGGGACGGGAATGGAGGGGACGCGGGCGTGGATGAAGCCGCCGGCGTGGAACCACTCAGCCCAGTTGTAGTCGCTGTCGCCCTTTTGCACGAGATCCCCAGCGTGCAAGTAAAACCGCGCCTCGGGGGCGACTTGGTTGGCCATGCGGATGACACGGCTCCAATGGGAGTAGACCCCGTTTTGTGCGTCGCCGAAATAGGCGAAGCTCACCGGACCTTGTGTGGGGGCCGTGCGCGTTTGGAACCATTCGCTCCATTGGCCGCGCTCGCCCTGGACGCGCCAGGCGTAGAGCGTGTCCGGCTCGAGCCCATCGAAGGTGATGTCGTGGTAGGCGACCCGACCCAGGCCGATATTGTAGGGCGAGTGGCGCACGCCGATCTCGGTCTCAAGCGCTTCCAGGTTGAGGATCTGCGTGCCGGCGCGGAGGGTCTCGGCCGCGAGGTCAAAGCGGGTGTCGGCAGTGGCGGGCGCGATTTGTGCGATTGTGCGGCCTACGCCGGCGTGGGTGCGCCAGGTTACGGAGAAGCTGGTGGTGGGGTCGCCCTCGAATGTGGTGATGATGCGGTCGGGCCAGCCAGTCGCATCTTGCCAAGGCGGCGTGTCGTCGTCCTCATCGCCGGGATGGGCGTTGGTGATGGGCGTCAGCGCCAAAACGGGCGCCAGCAACACTGCAATGAGCCGAAGCATGCTCGAGGTCCTTGAGCGATGACCGGCCTGACACTGGTGCGCCTGGCCGGTCTGGTTGCCGTGGCGTTAGTAGACGTATCCGATCCGGAACTGATAAATCCGGCCCTCAACTTCCAAGTCTTCCAGGCGTTGCTGGATGTCATAATACTTGTAGTTCTGCTCTTCGGTCAGGTTAAGCGCGTCAAACGACAGGCGCAGACCGTTTTGGAACCGATAGCGCAAGGCAAGGTCGAGGCGACCTTGTGCATCGCCGAACTCAGCGTTTATAGGATTGCCAGCATCATCCACTTGTTGGGCGGGGACGATGTTGAATTCATCGCGGTAATTGTATGCGACCCGGCCGGAGAAACCACCACGCTCATAGTAACCGACAATGTTGAACGCGTTTTCTGATGAACCAGGAAACGGAAGCGTGGCCATGGAGCCATCTTCAAACACTCGTGTGAATTCGCTATCAGTATAGGTATAATTGGTGAAAACGCCAAAGCCATCAAAGGGCGCGGGCAGGAAGCTAAACGGAGTTTGAAGCGAGACTTCAAACCCTTGAACTTCGGCATCGCCGCCGTTCGTAAATGTGGTTAAGAACACATCTTCGTTCGAGATGCCAAGCTCGGGAATGTTTAAGACCGTATCGAACGATTCTTGAAAGATGAACTCTTCAACGTCTTTGTAGAACAGGCCGATTGTCACGGCGGCCTCGTCGCCGAAATAGTATTCAACGCCGAGATCATATTGCCAAGCCACGAACGGATCGAGATCGGGATTGCCGAACTCGGCTTCGTCTTCGAGCAGATTGATCGAACGCACCGGCGAGAGCGCGTCATAGCTAGGCCGCGACAGGGCGCGCGTGACGGCCCCGCGAATGAGTACGTCTTCCCGGGCGTCCGGCGAGAGCACGATGTTGAATGCGGGCAAGGGAATTGTGTAGTCGTTGTCGAGGTCGGGACCGTCGTCTGTGATGGTGGTGACGCCGTTCGCGTCGGTCAGAATGATGCGGCCATCGCCCTGGTAGGGTGTGGAGGTGAGGCGCAAACCGGCGTTGCCACGGGCCGTCCAGCCGCTCAGCGCGCTTTCAAAGTTGGCCATGCCGTAAATGGCGATCGACTCCTCGGTGATCGAGAAGCGGTTGTCGTCGACATCGGGATCACCCGCCTCAAAGGCGTTGAAGAAGGCCACGGGATCGACCGAGGGCCATGTGCGCAACACATTGGCGCCGCCAAAGCCGTCGGCGAATGTGCCGTCCACCACAAACGGGTCGTTGGACGGCGCATCAGCATAGGTCAAGCCGCCGGCGTCCACTTCGGCGAAGATCTGCTCGCGGCTGACTTCGGTTTGCGCCCAGCGTGCGCCCGTTTGGAGCGACGTGATCGGCCCCAACGTGACAAAACGTTCAGCGTCGAACTGGACGGCGATTTCTTCGGAGTCGATGAGGCGCTTTTCTTGATCGAGCTGTCGCACGGACAGCTCGTCGGGAGCCAAGCCGGTCGCAGCCGCGAAGATCTCAGGGTATTCAGGATCGCTGACCACTGAATAGCCGCCCAAATCATCGCTGTTGGTGCGGTGCGAGGCGCGCGTTTCGGTGAGATCTTCTTCGCTGGTCGAGTAGCTCGCCTCAAAGCGCAGCGACCAATCTTGGGGATCCCACTGCGCCCCGCCGCTCAGGCCGAAGGTTTCGATGTCGGCTTCGCGCAGGAAGGACGCAAACTCGGTGCGTTGGTCGGTGAACTGGGCCTCAACCAGGGTGCCTGTGGCTGCATCCAGAACGCCGCTCTGCAGCTCGCCGCGGCTGAACTGGACTTGGATCCGATCGCGGCGCTCTTCTCGCGCGTCGAGCGTGTAGATCCCGTTGGCGAACAGTTCGAGCTGTTCGCTTGCTTGGAATTGCACCTTGGCGTTGAAATTGTAGCGGTCTGATTCGCCCGCGCGCTGCTCTTGTCGCAGGCGGCCAGGATAGCGCCCGCCCACCAAAGCCAGAAGGGCGGGATCGGTCTCGTCGGCGAGGTCATTGGCCGCGATGTCCAGCCAGTTCTGATTGGACTGGAATTTGTCGATGGAGCGATCGCGGTTTGTGTAGGTGCCTGACAGAACAAAGCCGAACCGGCCGTTCGCAATGGTGTCGGCGAAAAGGCCGCGGACCGACGGCTCCACGTCGTCGCGTTGGTCGGCGTCGATGAGCAGCCCGCTGACGCGCAATGTGCGGTCTTCAAAGTCGAAGGGGTCGGGCGTTGACAAGCGCACAATGCCGCCGATACCGCCCTCAATGTCAGCCGCGGTCGGGGATTTGATCACTTCAATGCGCTGGTAGAGGTCGGTTTCGAAGCTGGAGAGTGAGCTTTCCCGACCCGGATTGGAATCATCAGCGGTCACCGACGTTGTGCGGCCGTCAATCTCCACACGGGTGAAGCTGGGGTCCAGACCGCGGATTTGGATCTGTTCGCCTTCCCCGTTGCTGCGGAAGATCTGCACGCCGGAAATGCGTTGCACAGCCTCGGTGATGTTCTGGTCTGGGAATTGGCCGATTTCCTCGGCGGTGATCGCATCGAGCACTTGGTTGGCTTCGCGCTTGGTCTCCAACGAGGCGGCCAGTGAGCTGCGGAAACCTTGCACGCGGATCAAATCTTCGGCTTCCTCGGCCTGTTCATCATCGGACTCCTCGGAGTCCTGGGCGTGAGCGGTGAACGATACCGCCACGGCGAGCGACAGGGCTGACACCGTGGCGATCCAAAGATCAGTTTTCATGGACTGTTCCCCCTTGTGATCAACCTTTAAGCGTATCGAAGCGCTTTACACAACGCGACATGTTTTTATCCAGGTATTTTACGTGATGCCGCGGGGTGAAAGTGAGAAAGTTTTGTGACGGATGCTTGTGCGATCGGTCAGCGGTGTGCTGTGCAGCGGGCCCCAGCCCTGCAACCTTGCGCGTTGCGATGGCTTGGCGCACGAGTGGCGGGGCGTAGATCTGTGCCTGTTGGGTGCGTGTGAGTTTGAGCAATGGCGTTGGATGTGACGGTGGAAACGGATGGTCCCGAACGTGTGGACGAGGTGGCGGCCAAGGTGCGCAGCGCCTTCTTGGAGCTTGGGGCCATGCGCGTCTCGACGCCGGCCGTGCAGCCGATCGGTCCCTACCTTGATTTTCTCGGAGAAGATTATCGCCAGCGCATTGTGCCCTACGATGCTGACGGGGCGGAGGGCTATTGTCTGCGGCCGGACTATACCCTTGCGTTGGCGCTTGAGCTGTGTAGCGACCGATTGACGTTCGAGAACTACGTCTATGACGACTTTGTGTTTCGCGGCGATCAGATCTCGGCGTTGCACGAGGCGGTCCATCGCCAGGTTGGCGTTGAGATGTTCAATTTCGGTGACGCGATTGCGCTCGAGACACGGCTGATCAATGCCGCACGCAGCGCAGCTAGCGCCTGTGGGGTGCGCCGGGTGATCATCAAATTCGCCGATGTTGGGTTGGTGAATGACTTGATCGAGTCGCTGCCGCTCCACGCCGTGCGCAAGAGCGCCATCCGGCGGAGCTTCGCCAGCCAAGAGCGGTTTCAGCGCGCAGTTGAGGGCGCGCGTTCGACGTTGACGGAGCCGACGGCGCTGGGCATGGCGCTGGCCGGTATGGAACGCAAGGAGGCCTTGGCGGCGGTCGAGGAGATCTTCTCCATCGCCAATGTCGCGGTGATCGGCACGCGCGACGCCGCCGACATCGCCGACCGTATGGTGCGCAAGGCCCATGAAGCGGCTATGGGGCTGACGGATGGCCAGGTTGACGCGGTGCTCGCCATCGCCAGCGTTTCTGGACCGGTGGGCGCCGCGCTGGAAACGATCGGCGCCCATATGGCGTCGCTCGGCCTTGATATCGCGGATCGCGGCGCGCGTTGGACGGCGCTCATGGCCGAGCTGGCGGCGGCTGGGTTTGACGCGGCGGATGCGGAGTTTGACGCCGATCTTGGCCGTGGTTTCTCCTATTATGATGGTCTGGTGTTCGAGTTGGTCGACGCTGACAGCGGCGCTGTGCTCGGCGGCGGCGGGCGCTATGACAGCTTGGCGGCGCGCCTGTCTGGCGGCAAACTGGACCGACCAGCGATCGGCGCGGCGCTGCGACCGGACCGGCTGGCTGCGGCGGGGGGGGCGCGATGATCGCGGTTGGCGTCGCCTCTAAAGGGCGCATCCACGAACAGACCGCCTCCTATTTTGAGCAGGTCGGTTTTGCCCTGTCGAAAGCGGGCGGGCGTAGCTACATGGCTTCGCTGAAGGGGCTTGATGAAGCCGAAATCTGGCTCTTGCCCGCCGATGAGATCGCCAAGCGCCTTCACTCTGGCGATTTGCACATTGGGATCACAGGGGAAGATCTGCTGCGTGAGCGCGGACCGATCGACGGGCGCGTTGCGCTCGTGAAGGCGCTCGGATTCGCCAGGGCCGATTTGGTTGTGGCGTTCCCCTCGTGTTGGATCGATGTGCAAACGGCTGAAGATCTCCGCGACGTGTTTCAGGATCTACGTTCGCGCCATGGACGTTCGCCGCGGGTTGCGACCAAGTATGCGCGCTTGGCCCGCGCGTGGTTTGTGTCGCGCGATATCACCGACTTTCGCATTGTCTCCAGCGCCGGGGCGACGGAGGCTGCGCCCATGCGCCAGGCCGCCGATGTGATTGTCGACATCACCTCGACGGGCAGCACGTTGCGGGCCAATGATCTGCGCCCGCTGGACACCGATCCGATTTTGCGCAGCCAGGCCTTCCTGGCGGCGTCGTTGGCGGCGCGTTGGGATGCTGCGCGTTTCGCTTTGGTGGAGCGGGTGCTCGATCGGATGGCCGCTCGACAAGATGGCCGTGCGTTGGTCCGCTTTGTCACGCCTGATGATCAAAGGACGCTGGCCAAGGCGTTGAAGACGCGGTTCGGCGCTTTGGTCGAATTGGTTGACGGCGTTGGTGAGGCGTTGGTCGCAGCGCGGTCGGCGTTGGATGTGGCGGCGTTTGTCCAAGACCAAACTGGCGGGCGCGTGACCGTGCTTGAGCCTTCGGCGATTTTTGAGCGGCCCAATCCGTTGGTCAGTGCGTTGCGTGATCAATTGTCGGCGGCGGGGATCGCGTTCGACCAACGAGCTGAGGACGTAACCGCCCTTGTCGAGGGCGCTCCGGTGACGTCGGATTAGCGGCGGGCGTTGGGGGGCTATGAGGGTGACGGCGCGGTGACCGCGAAGGCCGCGCCGCGGCCGTTCAGTCCTTGTTCGTCGGCGAGACGAATGGATCCGCCGTGGGCCCGCAAGATGGACTTGACGATTTCCAGGCCCATGCCGGTCCCGCCATCGGCGCGGCGGGTTGTGAAGAACGCCTCGAAGATGCGCTCGCGGTTGCCGGGTGAAATGCCCTCGCCGTCATCGCGGACTAAGATGTGGACATTGCTGCCGTTTTTGAAGGTGTTGAGCTCCACGGATTTGGCGCCGTGTCGCACGGCGTTGTCGATCAGGTGACGAAACACAATGATCGCGTTGTCTGGAGCCATGGAAAACGGTGCGTTGGGTTCCCCCGTGGTCGTGACGGTTGTGGAGGGAAACGCATCTTCGAGCGCTGGAATCGCGTCGGTGACGGTTGTGGAGCCATGGATGGCCAAGTTGTCGGCCTTGGCGAGATCGCGCAGTCGCTCGATCAACAGTGTCATCCGCCGGGTGTCTTTGGCGATGTTGTTCAAAAACCGCCTTCGGTCGGCTTCGGCCATTTCCCCATGGTTGTCGGCCAGCACTTCAGCGGCGCCGGCGATGGACGTGAGCGGGGCTTTGAGTTCGTGGGAGACATGATTGGTGAAGGTGCGGATGTAGTCGGAGCGTTCGGACAACTGCTCAGCCATGTTCATGAAGCTCTGAGTGAGGGAGGCGAGCTCGCGGGTGCCGTGATGGCTGAGCGGGCCGATGGCGTGTCGGTCGCCCCGCGCGATCGCCTTGGTGCGAGCGATCAGCTGGCGGATCGGGGTTGTCACCGTGCGCACAAAGGTCGCCCCGATGGCGAAGGCGACGGCGATGGTCAGCGCGCCGGCCAGCGCGATTTTGCCCCGCTCGCGATACACATGTTGGACGATGTTTTCTGGCGTGCGCGAGGCGTAGATGACGCCGGCGATTTGCCCCTCAATGTACACCGGCATGGACGTGAAAATGCGGATGCGGGTTCCTCGGCTGAGGGCGAACGCGGCCGGGGCGCTGCGCGCGTCTGGGCGGACGCGCAACAGGCTCATGAAGTCGCCGTCCAATGCTGTGCGCACTTCTTCAATGTGAGCCAGCGACATGCCCACTTCATCGCCGCCGGCGATGATGGTGCCGTGATTGTCTAGGACGAGCAGGTCGGACCGGGTGATTTGTTCGGTGTCATCGATGAAGCCGCGTAAGTTGCGGCCAATGGCGAAAGCGACCGGGCGTGGGCGGATGTCAGGTTCGCGGCCTTCTGGCCGGCGTGGGCGGATGCGCGCGGACGCCAGGTCCAAACTCGGTTCGACCGGTCGAAACGTTGTGGGCGGATCTTCGAGCTCGTCGGTGTCGGTTGGTTCGTCCTCGTCGCTGCGCTCGCGCAAGGGCGGGGCGAGGGACAAATGCGGGTATTGCTCGGCAACGCGAACAAAGGCGGCGGCGAGCACGGCGCTTTGGGCGATCAGCTCGCCTTCGGTCTCGCGGATCAATTGGTTTTCATACAGGCGGAAGAACACCATGCCGATGAGCGGTACGGTGATGATGGTGATGATCCCCGCAGCCGTGATCATGCCGAGAGTTGGGCGCCATCTGTTGTCGGGGACAGACGATTTGATCACGGCGCACCCCTCTATGCTGGCGCGCAGGCGCCGATGCGAAAGCCCACGCCGTGCACCGTTTCAATGATGGACTGACAGCCAAGCGCTGAGAATTTCGCCCGGATGTTGCGAATGTGGCTGTCGATTGTGCGGTCCGAAACATGGATGTTGTCGGGATAGGCCGTCGCCATCAGGTCGCTGCGCTTGAGCACAAAGCCCGGGCTTTCAAGCAAACACGATAGAATTTCGAACTCGAGTGCGGTGAGGGTGACCTCCTGCTTGTCCCATGTGACGACACGGCGGCGACGGTCCAGCGATACCGGGCCGTGTTCAAGGATCTCCGTTTGCGGCGCGCCGGTGTTGGCTCGGTCGACCCGCTTGAGGATGACATGGACGCGCGCCACCAGCTCACGCGGGCTGAAGGGTTTGGTGACGTAGTCATCCCCGCCCATTTCCAGGCCCAGCACCCGATCAATCTCCTCATCGCGGGCCGACACAAACAAGATGGGAGTCTCGGCGCGTTTGCGGATCTGGCGGCAGACCTCAAGGCCGTCAACTTCGGGCAGCCCAATGTCGAGGATGACAAGGTCTGGGTCTTCGGATTCGTAGGCCGCGAGGGCAGCGGCGCCATCGGTGGCGATGGTGGTGGTCATGCCCGCCTTTTGCAGCGCGAAAGTGATCACGTCGCCGATGTGGGGGTCATCGTCCACGATCAAAATGCGATAGGGCATACGCAGGTCTCCAACACGCTCGCTGAGAACATTTAGCACGCCGAACCGGCAAGCTCACCTCGCCGGTTCATGCGGGGCGTGACTGGCCATGTGGGGCGGCGCGCGAGCGGGAGCGTCAGGGTGCGGGATTCCGGGGCCCAAGTGAGCCTGCTGAGGCCGATCAGCCCCTCCGGTTTGAGAGGCTTAGCTTATGGGCTCCGCAGTTCCTCGCCGTCGTCCGATCACGCCGGACAGGCGCTCGCTGATCACTTCGCCGCCGCGCTGGATGGCGTAGTAGAGCGTCGGGATAAAGAAAATCCCGATGGCGGTGGCGAAAAACATGCCGGAGACGACGACAAATCCGACAACCATGCGGCTGGCGGCGCCCGCGCCGGTCGCGAAAATCAACGGCGCGACGCCAAGGATAAACGAGAGCGCCGTCATCATCACCGCCCGAAAGCGCAGACGCGCCCCGGTGATGGCGGCGTTGCGCGCGGACTGGCCGGATTCGCGTTCAGACTTGGCGAATTCGACAATCAGGATGGCGTTCTTGCTGGCCAGTCCGATCAGCACGATCATGCCGATCTGAGCGTACAAATTGTTGTCAAGGAACGGCAACAAGGCGAGGGGCACCAGCGCGCCGAACAACGCCACAATCACCGACAGCATCACCGAAACGGGAATGGTCCAGCTTTCGTATTGCGCCACAAGAAACAAATAGGCGAAGACAAACGCCAAAATGAAGATGACCACGACCAGGTTGCCGGCCTCCAGCTCTTGTTGGGCTGTACCGGTCCATTCAAGTTCATAGCCGTCGGGCAGGGCTTGGTCAGCGACTTCGGCCATGTATTCGATGGCCTCACCGGTGCTTACGCCTTGGGATGTTTGGGCCGTGATGGCGGCGGTGGGATACTGATTGAAGCGCTTGATGGAGACCGGTCCCAGGGTCGGTCGCCATTCAACCAGGGCGGCGAGGGGCACCATGTCGCCTGAATTGCTGCGCACATACAGCCGATCAATGTCTTCAAGCTGGTCGCGGTTGCGGGACTCCGCCTGGATGATCACGCGGTAGACATTGCCAAAGAGATTGAAATCATTGACGTAACTGGAGCCAAGATTGGTTTGCAATGTGCTGAAGATCGATGACAAGGGGACGCCCAAAATCTCGGCGCGTTCACGGTCGATATCGAGGAAGATCTGCGGCACGTTTGCGGTGTAGGTCGAAAACACCTGGGAAAACGCAGGATCGGTGATGGGCTCGGTGCTTTGCGCATCCTCGCCCATGCGCACGCCCTCGCTGATCGATGTCTGGTTGGCGGCGAACACAAAACTGCGCACGGCCGCGGCGAGTTCTTGCGGCCCGCGGTTGTCGCGGTCTTGGATTTGACCTTCAACGCCGGCCGCCGTGCCTAGGCCCATGATGGGCGGCAGTGGGAACGCAAAGCCCTCGGCGTCGATGAGCTGGGCCAGCTGACCGTTCATCGCCCCTAGGATGTTGTACCATTGGGTCGACGACATGGGGTCGGAGAGGTCGCGGTCATCGTAGGGTTCGAGCACGGGTATGACGAGTGCGGCGTTGGACGACACGCCGGAGAGAATGGAGAACCCCGACACGGAGATGACGCTTTGCACGCCCTCGGTGGCGAGCATGTCCTCAACAACTTGGTCCACCACCTCTTCGGTGCGCGCCAGGGAGGCGCCGTCGGGCAACTGCACATTGGCGAAGAAAGCCCCGCGGTCCTCATACGGCAAGAAGCCGGTTGGCACTGTCTGGAACATGTAGGCTGTGGCGGCGGCCACGCCTGCGAACACGACGAGGGTGACGGCGGCGAAGCGAATCAAGCGGGCGACCATCCATGCATAGCCGTCGCGGGCCTTCTCGACGCCGTGGGCGAACCATTTGAGCGGACCCCGCGGGCGCGATCCGGGCTTGAGCAAGACCGAACACAGGGCCGGGGCGAGGGTCAGCGCGTTCACCGAGGACAGCCCCACAGCGACACAAATCGTTACAGCGAACTGGCGGTAGAGCTGGCCCGTGATGCCCGGCATGAAGCTGACGGGAACGAAAACGGCGAACAGGACGAGCGTGGTGGCCACGACGGGGCCGGTCACTTCGCGCATGGCTTGACGGGTGGCGTCGCGCGGCGATTGGCCCGTTTCGTTCATGATGCGCTGAACGTTTTCGACCACGACGATGGAGTCGTCGACCACGATGCCAATGGCCAGGATGATCGCAAACAAGGTCACCATGTTGATCGTGAAGCCGAACATGTAGAGCCCGGCAAACGCGCCAATGAGCGACACGGGAATGGCCAGGGTGGGGATCAGCGTCGAGCGCCAGTCGGCGAGGAATAAGAAGGTGACCGCGACCACCAAGATGAAGGTGATGAAGAGCGTTTCGGCCACTTCCCTGACCGACGCGCGCACCGATTGGGTCGTGTCGTATAGGATCGAATACTCCACGCCGGGTGGAAAGCCGCCGGCGATGGCTTCCAGCTCAGCATAAACCGCATCGGCGACGCCGAGCGCGTTGGCGCCGGGCGATTGATAAACCGCGATGGTTGCTGCGGGATTGTTGTTCAACTTCGACAGCGCTGAATAGGCCTGCGAGCCCAACTCGACACGCGCGACATCGCCCAGGCGCACCCGTGATGTGTCCGGGTTGGAACGCACGGTGATGTCCTCGAACTCTTCAACGGTGCGCAGCCGGCCTTGGGCGAGCAGGGTGTATTGGAAACTGGGCGGCTGATCGACGCCGAACGGCGGCGCGCCGAGCGAGCCGGCGGCCGCAATGACGTTTTGCGAACGGATCGCGTTTTCGATGTCCTCGGCCGTGAGGCCAAGGGCGAACAAACGGTCAGGATCGATCCAAACGCGCATGCCGTAATCGCGCGCGCCAAACTGCGCGACGCTGCCAACGCCATTGATGCGCGCCAGGCGGTCTTCAATGTAGTTGGATGAAAAATTGCTCAGATACAGAGAGTCCCGAGACTCATCCGGCGAGGTGAGGTTGATAATCATCAACATTGATGATGATTGCTTGCGCGTGATGACGCCTTGGGTGCGCACTTCTTGGGGGAGCCGCGCTTCGGCGGCCGCCACGCGGTTTTGTACATTCACCGCTGCGGTGTCGGGATCGGCGCCGACGGCGAAGGAGACGGTGAGCTCGTAGCTGCCGTCATTGGCGCTTGTCGATGACATGGAGATCATGTCGTCGACGCCGTTGACCTGTTCTTCGATGATCGCGGCCACAGCTTGCTCAACGACCTCGGCGTTGGCGCCAGGATAGCTGGTGGTGACCGACACCTGTGGCGGCGTGATTTCGGGATACTCGGCAATCGGCAAGGACCGCAATGCGATCATACCGATAATGACCGTTACAATGGCGATGACGAAGGCGAACTTGGGGCGGTCGATGAAAAAGGCTGACAACACGGGACTAGATTCCACCCTCGATGACGGGGTTGACGGCCACGCCTTGGCGGACCCTCTGGAGCCCGCGGACAATCACACGTTCGTCGGCGTCAAGACCGTCCAGCACGATCCAGTCGTCTTCGATTTGGTCAAAGACCTGGATGCGGCGGACGCGCGCAATGTTGTCGCCGCCAACGACCAGCACGTAATAGCCGTCACGATCTTCCTGCACAGCGACCTGGGGGATGCGAATGCGCTGCATCGGCTCGATGGCGCTGACCACGACGGTGAGCAACTGGCCCGGAACCAGAAGCCGATCGGGATTGTCGAACAGTGCGCGCGCGGTCACCGTATCGGTGTTGGGGTTCACTGACGGCGCCAGATAATCAAACTGCCCCTCAAGCGGGTAGACCGTGCCGTCCGCCAAACGCAGGCGCGGCGCCACCGGCGGATTGTCCAGATCGATCCCCTGGCGGCGCGACACGATCAAATCACGATCGCTGATTTCAATGGTGACATAGATGGGGTCGATGCTGACCACCGTCGCAAGCGGCTCGCTTTGCGGGGTGACCAAATTGCCCACGTCGTAGCGCGCTTCGCTGATGACCCCGTCGATGGGGCTGCGGATCTCGGTGTAGGCGAGGTCGAGTTCGGCCGCCCTCAGCGCGGCGCGGGCTTGGCTTACGCTCGCACGGGCGGTCTCCAGCGAGGCCAGAGCCGCGTCGACGTCGGCTTGGGTGCCGCTGCCCCGCTCGCGCAGCTCCAACCGGCGATTGTAGGTGAGCTGTGCATTACGTTGTGTGGCCTCGGCGCCTTCCAGTTCCGCCTGGCGACGCTCGACAGTGATGGTGTAGGTGTCGGGTTCGATCACAAACAGCGGGGTCTCGGTGGTGACGTTGCCCCCTTCGCGAAAGTTCTGTTCCTGCAAAAAGCCTTCGACGCGGGCGCGCAACTCCACGCTGGCGAAGGCTTCGGCCCGTCCAACCTGGGAGAAGCTCGGCGTCACGTCGGAAAAGGCGGTTTCAATCACCACGACCGTTGGCGGACCTTGGTCGCCGCCCGAGCCCATTTGAGCTTGGGCCATACCCGTTGCGCCGAGCGTCAGCGCGACGCCTGCCATCCAACCGATCACTGCTTGCATAACGCGTCTCCCCGGTTGAGGAGGATCTAGCAAATCGGCAGGCGTCTTGGCGAGCAAAAGTTCCCGAGCGTCGTCGATTGGGCTCGATTGGGCCCGATTGGGCGGGTTTTGCGCGCCGGGGGTTTGGCTGGGGAGGCAATGCGGTTAGGTTGGCCGTTGCGCCATGACCCGTTCCCCCAACGTTTCTGTCATCATCGTCAATTACAACGCCGGCGATCGCCTCACGCGATGCCTGCAGCATTTGGCGGATCAAACATTGCGCGACTTTGAGGTGATCGTGATCGACAATGGGTCGACCGACGGTTCACTTGTCGAGGCCCGCGGCGTTGAGGTCGGCGCACCGACGACGTTTATTGAGGCGGGGGCCAATCTCGGGTTTGCGGCGGGCAACAATCGCGCGGCGCGCCAGGCCAAGGGCGACTGGCTGGCCTTGCTCAATCCTGACGCCTACGCCGAGCCGAACTGGCTGGCTGAGCTTGTCGCGGCGAGCGCCCGGTATCGCGGCGTCGATGCTTTTGGCTCAACACAAATCCGGGCTGAAGAACCGACGATCCTTGATGGGGCGGGCGATGCGTTGTTCTTTGCTGGAATCCCCTATCGCGGCCATTATGGCGCGCCAGTGGCGGACCTGCCGGGGGAGGGGGAGTGTTTCGCTCCGTGCGCGGCGGCGGCGCTCTACCGGCGCACCACCTTTGAAGCGCTGGGCGGTTTTACCGAGGACTTCTTTTGTTATGGCGAGGATGTCGAGCTCGGTTTTCGGTTGCGCCTGGCCGGCGGGCGCTGCGTTCAGGTGGCGGCCGCGCACGTGGCGCACGAGGGCTCGGGCATTTCGGGACGGCGTAGCGACTTCACCATGTACCATGGTCACCGCAATCGGGTGTGGACGTATCTGCGCTGTATGCCGCTGAGCCTTTTGGTCCTGACGCTGCCGTTTCATGTGTTGGGGTCGGCTGCGCTGTACATGCAGTGCCTGGCGCGCGGTGAAGGGCGGGCGTATGGGCGCGCCATGCGCCATGGCTATGGACGTCTTGGCGCGCTGTGGCGCAAACGCCGGCGGGTTCAGGCCAGCAGGACAGTCTCTGTCTGGGCTGTGGCGCGCGCTCTGACGTGGTCGCCCTGGAAGCTGGTGCGGCGGCGGGCCGATATTCGCCCGCTCGCCCCGTCCCAGAGTCGGCCTGACGCCGATGATCCCTAGTCTTGTTCGGCCGCGCTGGTGAACAGGTGCGCGTAGTCGCCATACCCCTCAGCCTCCAGATCTTTCACCGGGATGAACCGAAGCGAGGCTGAATTGATACAATAGCGCAGTCCCGTTTCTTCGGCTGGGCCATCGGGAAACACGTGGCCAAGGTGGCTGTCGCCATGCTTGGAGCGAACCTCAGTGCGCACCATGCCGTGGCTGCGATCTTGGACTTCGACGATGTTGTCGGCTTCAAGCGGGCGCACGAAACTCGGCCAACCTGAGTGGGAATCAAATTTGTCGGTGGACGCAAAGAGTGGCTCGCCGCTGACGACGTCGACATAGAGCCCGGGTTCCTTGTTGTTCCAAAACTCGTTGCGGAACGCTGGTTCGGTCGCATCGTTCTGGGTGACGTCGTATTGCAGTTTGGTCAGGTTTTCGACGGCGTCGGGCGTTTTGGCGTAGGTTTTGGCCATGGGGCGCTCCTTGTGACTCTGCGATTGCGAGGGCAATGCCCGCCAGTAGATGGGCGCCGGGCTCGCGGCGGCCAAGCTGGTGCGTCTTCGCAAGGTCGTGAACGCGCGCCTAGGGCTCGTTGAACGCGTTGGTCCAACCGCGCGACACGGGCCGCCACCAGTAGGACAGCAACGAGCGGACGCCGCGCTTGATGTCGGCTTCGACGGTCATGCCGGACAAAAGGCGCGCCTGGCTGGCCTGATCGCCAAAGTGTTCGCGTTCAATGGCGATGAAGACGCGGTAATAGGGCGCGCCATCTGGATCGATCCAGGTGGTGGGAGACACATCTTGGATCACGCCGTCGATCGCCCCGTAGCGGGCGTGGTCGTAGGCGCTCACGCGGACGCTGGCGGGCTGACCCACGCTGACGCCTGCGATGTCGCGGGGCGGCACGCGCGCTTCCACCAGAAGCCGACGGTCGAGCGGGACGATCCGCATGAGCGCCTCGCCCGGTTTGACGACCGCGTTAGCGTGACGCACGGCCAAATCGGTGACGACGCCGGCGTTGGGCGTGCGGATGGTGAGCCGGTCGCGGCGGCTGCTGGCTTCGGTGATCTGGGCTTCAATTTCGGCGAGCTCGGAGACCAGTGCGGCGCTGTTCGACAGCGACGAGGCGTGGTGGGCGGCGTTGATCTCCTCAAGGCGCGCTTGGGCGGCCGCCTTCTCGCGTTGGGCGAGCGTGAGCTGGCCTTCGAGCCGTTTGACGTTGGCGGTCGTGGTGAGGACGTCGCGCTGGGCGTCGTTGAACATCTCACGGCGGGTCAGGCCGCGTTCCAACAGGTCCGCCATCACCGCCTCTTCGCTTTGATAGGTCGCCAAGGCGGACCGGGCATCGGCCAGTTCGGCGGCGACGGTGGCGTGGCGGGCTTGGGCTTCGGCGATGAGCGCGCGTTGACTGGCCAGTTCGCGCTCGCGCGCTTCGCGTTGAGCGCGCCAGTACTGGGCCTGTTCGAGGGCTTGATCGGGGTCGGCGCTGGCGCTCACGGTGAAGGCGGTGTCACGGACCATTGACCGTTCGCGTTCGAGCGACAGACGGATTTGGTCGCGCCGGGCGCGCAGCTGGGCGAGCTCGGCGTCAATTTGGATCGGCGACAACTGGATCAGCGCCGCGCCCGCTTCAACGATTTGTGATTCTTCGACGTGGATGGCCTCGATCACGCCGCCATCGAGGTGCTGGATCGTGTCGATGTCACCGTGGGGAACGGTGGCGCCGGGCGCGCGGACCACCTCTTCGACCTGGGTGAATCCGGCCCAGACCAAAGTCAGAGCGACGAAACCGCACAACCCAGCGATCAACCAGGACAGACGCACGGGCGGCGCGCGCTCCTCAAGCTCAATGTTGAGCAGCAGCTCTTCGCCTTGGGAGAAGAAGAACTCGTCCTTGGCGGAGCGGTCGTCGGCGCGAGTGTCGGGTGTTGTCGTCATGGCTAAGCGGCCCGGTTGGCGTTGGGGAGCAAGCGCGCAACGATGTCATTTGGCGCGCCCGCGCACGCCACCGCGCCATCCTTTAGGAGTATCGCGGTGTCGGCGAGGTTGATGAAACTTGGGCGGTGGGAAATCAGGACGATGGTGCGCCGTTCGCGTTCGGCTGCGATCAGCTCGTGAAAGCGGTGAACGGTCCGTTGGTCCATGTCGCGTTCGGGCTCATCAAGAATAAGGATGCCCGGATCACGCACGAGGGCGCGGGCCAGTGAAATGCATCGCGCGAGGGACGAGGGCAGTCTCTTTGAGAATTGGTCGCCGACCCGGTCATCCAGCTGATAGCCCGCGGCTTGCATAGCGGCTGCAAGCCCGGTTCGCTCGATCGCGTCTTGGAGTTCGACGGGGTTGTGCAGCGCGTGTCCCAGCGTGATGTTCTGTTCGATGGTGCCGTAAAACAGATCGGTGGTCTGGGGGGCGAACCCGACCTGGCGGCGAAGATCGTGGGCTGCATATTGGCGCAGATCGGTTGCGGCGATGCGAATGAAGCCCGACTGGGGCTCGTACAACCGCAAGAGCAGTTTGGCGATCGTGGTTTTGCCGGAGCCGGCTGGGCCGGTGATCGCCAACATCTGCCGGTCGTCAACGTGAAAGCTGACCCCCAGGAGCGCTGGATCGCGCGTTCCAGGATAGCGCAAGGCGACCCGGTCAAACTCGATCGGGCCGCGTGGGATCTGGAGCGGCTGGCGCTGGGTCTGGCTGCGGGGCGTTTCGGGCAAAGCAAAAAAGCTGTTGAGCTGTCGGATGGCGCGCGAGATCTGGGCCAGTCGTCCGGCCGCCAACGCAATGGTTTGAAGCGGGGCCAGGCTTCGCCACACAAGGGCCATCGCCGCGATGAGCGCGCCCATCGTCATCGATCCAGCCATCACCATCACGGCGCCGAGGACGAGCGTGGCCAGGGCTGCGGCGTTCAAAAAGAAGTTGGAGACCGCCTCCACGGTGGCGGTCGCGGCCTTTTGTTGCGCCGCACCATGGGCTGCGCGCGCCGAAAGGGTGCGAAAGCGTTGGCGCCACACGTCTTGGACGCCGGCGCGCGTGATGGTCTGGCTTAAGGTGGAGCTCTCCAGCACTTTGGCGTAGAGCGCCGTGCGGGCCGCATAGGCGTTGCTTTCCACGTTGCGGATGCGTTGGGAGGCCAGGACGTTGATGGCGATGAGACCTAGGCCGGCGACAATGGGTATGATGACCAACGGGCCTGCGATCATCGCCAACACAATCAAGACCAAGGCGAAGAACGGAAGCTCGACCACAGCGACGGCGATGGCGTTGCTGAAAAAGTCACGAATGCCTTCGAAATCTTTGATGCGTTGGATTTGGTTTTTTGCCGGCGTCTGGTCGACATTGGCCATCGGCAAACGGAAGAGTTTCTTGAGGACGTTCACGCCGATCACTTGATCCAACCGTGCGGCCATTCTCGATAAGATGCGCAACTTGACGATGTTGAGCGCAAAGTCGGCGATGACAATCGCGACGAGAGCCATGGCGAACATGGGCAGCGCCATGCCCGAGTTCTGACCAATGATGCGGTCATAAATCACCATGATCATCAGTGGCAGTGCGACGGCGAGCACGTTGACGCTCAATGAAATCGCCATGAGCACTTTGATGTGCTGACCAAAGCGTTGGAGCGTATTCCAGAACCAACGCTTTTCTATTGCTGGGCGACTGGACGCGCTGGAATGCTTGACTTGCACGACGACGTAGTCGCCGAACAGTGTTGCGAGGTCGTTTGGTGTTGGGCGGGGGCCTTGGGGCGTGATCAGCTTGGGGCCGTCGTTCCCGGAAAGGTCAACGAGCAACACGTTGTCATCGCCCTTCGCCTGGAACGCGACAATCCGCAAGCGTGGGTCCAGATCGGCGATCCGCCCGCCGCGCTGTGTGGTGTGGAGCCCCAATTCACACAAGGCGTTGCGCAACCCCGTCAGGCTCAACCGGGCCGTGCTGTGAGGGAGAGCTTGGGCGATCTCACTGTGGCTGGCGTCGGCGCCGATTGCGGCCAGGACCAGCGCCACGGCGGTCCGCGCTTCGACCATTGAAGACCAACCATGCGCGTTGGCGTTCGGGGCGTGGGGGGGCGTTTGCGTCATGACAACGCCCCCTTTGCGGTGAGGGGCTGGGCAAGGTCAGGAGAGGACGTGCTGAGCGCTGCGTCCGGCGTCCCACGCAGATGCAGCGTGCGGTTCGCGATTTCGTAAATCTCATCACACAGGCGCAGGTAGGACGGGCGCGAGGACACCATGATGACCGTGGCGATCTTGCCCAAACTGGCGATGAGTTGTCGCAAAGCTTCATCGCTTTCCGCGTCGAGCCCGGCATTGGCTTGGTCCAAGAGAATGAGTTTGGGTTCGTCTACGAGCGCGCGTGCGATGTAAACGCGCTGGACCACGCCTGGTGGGAGCGACTGGGCGTCGGCGGCGTTGATGATGGTGTTCAGGCCGTCGGGCAGTCGAGCCACAACCCGGCGCAGGCCGACCGCGTCGATCGCCTTCAGCGCGCGGGCGGGATATTCGCCGCGGCGATGCATGGTCACGTTGTCCAACAGCGTGCCCGACACCAGGCCCGCGTCCGGCGCAATCAAAGCCACATGGCGTTGGAAGGCTTGGGCGTTTTCGTTGGTGATCGGAACGCCGTCGAGCGCCGCGACGCCTTCGTCAAGCGCTCGCTCGCCGGCCAGAGCTCTGAGCAATGTGGTCTTTCCGGAACCTGGAGCGCCGATCACGCCCGTGACGCTGTTTGGCCGCGCACAAAGGTGACCATCGACAATGAGCGGGGGGAAGCCCGGGGCGGGCGTGAGACACGCGCGGTGCAGGCGCAGCTCGCCCATGATGGGCGCGGGCCACTCGGCCTGGCGAGATGGGGCTGGTTTGGCGTTTGGTTGTAGTGCAGTCAGGCGTTCGACTGCAGTGCGGCTGACCGCAAAGCTCTTCCAGGCGACGGCGCTGCGCGCGACCGGTTGCATGGTGCGTGCAGCGAGCATGGTTGCGGCGGCTAACCCGCCCACCGTCAGGTTGCCGCTCAGCGCCAGCGCTGCGCCAACCACGATGATCATCGCTGTGGTGGCCGAGGCCGACGACATGGTGGCCGCGCGCACCAGGCCGTTGAGGAAGGTGATCCGCTCAACACCCATCGCCGAGCCGGCTTGAAGGCGCTCGTGGCGGCGGGACACGTCGTTTTCAGCGGCCAAAGCGCGAACCGTATGGTGGCCGGTCACAACCTCGTACAGGAAGTTGAACCGGCGCTGGTCGAGGGCGTTTTGCTTTTGGGTCTCCGCGTTGAGGCTTTTGGACAACGCAAAGGTCGCGACCATGGTGATCACCACGGCGGTGAGCGGGATGACCACGAGCGGGCCTGCGATCACGCCGATCAAAGCGATCGCGATCGCGGCGAACGGCACATCCAAAAGCGCACTGGCGCTGGGGCCGAAATAGCCATCGCGCACCCTCGCCACGTCCTTGACCCCTTCCACAGCTTTGCCGGGATCAAGCGCAGGTGTTTGCGGATCGCCAAGGATGCTGGCGAAGACGCTGGTCGTGGCTTGGTGTTCGTAGCGGGCGGCTGCATTGGCGATCATGTTGGCGCGGGCGATGCGCAAGGCGAGTTCGATCGCCAGGGCGAGACCAACCCCCAGGGCGATGTAGGCGAGCGTGGCGGTGTTGGCGCTGCGCAGCACGCGGTCATAGACCTGCAGCACGGCGATGGGCAGCGCCAATCCCACAATGTTGGCGCATGCCGTCGCAGCGAGCACATCAAGTCGCAACCAGGATCGAAGGGCGGGCGTCATGGTTCTCAAGTGGACGGCCGAGCGGCTTTGCTCGCTCAAGATACTCCGAGTTAACGATGAAAATCGCGCTAATGGATGGGGTGGCGCGTGGGCCGGCAGCATTGCAATTTGTTTACCGAAATCCCAATTACTTCAGAATTTTAAGACATCGTCAGGTTGAATCCCGCCTCACTTCCCGGATGAAATCGAACCTGGGGTTTGGTGTGAGCGGCGCACGCGACTGGCTGACGACTGACGATGACGTAACTGAGCGCTCCAGCGAGGGGTTTGCTGAGCGACCGCTTGTTTACGTCGAGAACGCAGACGGTGCGTTCGCCTTCGATCGAGAGAGCGTGGTGATCAATGCCCATATGGGCGCTCTGGAGATTCCAGCCGACATCACCATCTTATCGACGCCGCGGCTCTACAGTGAGGACGGCCAGCTGCTCGATCAGGAAACCCAGATCACCGTATTCAGCGTTGCGCCCGAGGCGCGGTCTGACGCGCGCGGCGTTCTCTTTGATCTGGGACTGGGGCAGGCGGGTAGCGACGTTGGTCTCGACGCGCCCGGATTTGTGCTGGCGGCTGAGCCGGATGGGGCTTACGCCAATTGGCATGGCGGGTTCGGCGGCGGTGCGGCCAAGGCCGCCAGCGACTCTGTTCCCGACTTGGCAGGCCATGCCCATGGCGGCGGGCGTACTTGGAGCGACGATGCAAAGGTCACGTCCGCCGATGACCTTGGCTCCAACTTTGCGCTGGATGGCGACGCGGCGCGGGAGGCTAGGCTGGGCGCAGCGGGGGAGCCATGGCCTTCGCTAGAGCCTCCGCGGGCCTTTGCGCCCGCGCCCGCGTCTGATGAGCCAGAGCCTACACTCCCTCCGCCACCCGCGCCGGCGCCCACGC
>CAZADA010000018.1:0-33063 GCA_964483775.1 uncultured Caulobacterales bacterium | reverse complement strand
GGGGTGGCCCGCGATGAGCGAGAGCGCGGCGAAGGGGGGGGCGGCCGCGGCCGAGGACGGCGCGGCGACGACGCTGAACAGGAATTCGTCGACAAGCTGGTGCACATCAACCGGGTCGCCAAAGTGGTGAAGGGCGGTAAGAACTTTGGCTTTGCCGCCTTGGTGGTTGTCGGCGACCAAGCCGGCCGCGTTGGCTTTGGCCACGGCAAGGCGCGCGAAGTGCCCGAAGCCATTCGCAAAGCCACCGACGAAGCGAAAAAGACCATGATCCGGGTGCCGTTGCGCGACGGCCGCACGCTTCACCATGATGGTATGGGCCGTCACGGCGCGGGCCGCGTTGTGCTGCGTTCGGCGCCGCCGGGCACGGGTGTGATCGCCGGATCGGCTGTTCGAGCCGTTCTGGAGACCTTGGGCGTTCAGGACGTTGTGGCGAAGTCCTTGGGCACTTCGAACCCTTACAACATGGTGCGCGCCACATTTGATGCTCTGAAATTGCAGCGCAATCCGCGCCACATCGCGGCCAAACGCGGCCTGAAAGCCGGTGACATTGTTGCGCGGCGCCAAGACGGTGCGAGCGCGCCCGATTCGCTGGAGGCCTAAACGATGGCCGCAAAGAAAACCGTGACCGTGCGCCAAACCGGCAGCCACATTCGCCGACCCAAGGAGCAGTTGGCGACGCTGAAAGGCTTGGGCCTGGGGCGGATCGGCAAGCAACGTGAGCTGGAAGACACCCCGGCGGTTCGCGGCATGATCCGCAAGGTGGCGCACATGGTGGAGATCGTCGAGTAGAGCGAGCGTGACGACGCGCAAAGCATGCTTTGCGCGCAGGCCAGGGCCGAGTTCGCATGCAGGTGGAAGGCATGAAGCTCAACGAGCTGAGAGACAATCCAGGCGCGACAAAAGCGCGCAAACGGGTCGGCCGCGGTGTCGGCTCAGGCACGGGCAAGACTGCTGGGCGCGGCGTGAAGGGGCAGAAATCCCGGTCCGGCGTGGCGATCAAAGGCTTTGAGGGCGGCCAAATGCCCATCCACATGCGTCTGCCAAAGCGGGGCTTCACCAAGCCTAACCGCTTGAAATTCGCAGAGATCAATCTCGGCCGACTGCAGGATTTCATCGACCGGGGCAAGCTGGACGCTTCCGCTGCGGTCGACGAGGACGCCTTGGTCGCCAGCGGCGCAGTCCGGCGCAAGCTCGATGGCGTGCGCCTGCTTGCGAAAGGCGAACTGAAGACCAAACTAACCCTCACGGTCACCGGCGCCTCCCAGGCGGCGGTCGAAGCCGTCGAAAAAGCAGGGGGAACGATCACAGTGCTGCGCCCGCCCAAAGCGCGCAATGACGCGGGCGGCGAGGGCTGAGCGATCTGACAAACGTGCGGACCGGCTAAGCCCAGTTCGTGCAAACGGGAGACGGCAATGGCCTCGGCCGCAGAACAGCTCGCAAAGAACTTCGACCTATCCACACTCGGCAAAGCGACCGATCTGCACAAGCGGATCTACTTCACCCTCGGAGCGTTGGTGGTCTATCGCTTGGGCACCTACGTCCCGCTGCCGGGGATCGACCAGGCTGTTTACGCCGACGCGTTCCGCGGTGCGAGCGAGTCGGGCGGCCTGCTTGGTCTGTTCAACACGTTTTCTGGCGGCGCCGTCGAGCGCATGGCGATTTTCGCGCTCAATGTGATGCCATACATCACAGCGTCCATCATCATGCAGCTGCTCGCCGCCACTGTGCCCAGCCTTGAACGCCTCAAAAAAGAAGGTGAAACGGGGCGAAAGCAAATCAACCAATACACGCGCTATCTCACAGTTTTGTTCGCGGCCGGGCAAGGCGGCGTCATAGCCTTTGGCATCAACAGTGGCGAGTGGAACGGCGATTCTCTTGTCGTTGAGCAATGGCAGGGTGCGCCGTTTATCATTTCGTCAATCATATCCTTGGTGGGCGGCACGCTGTTTTTGATGTGGTTGGGCGAACAAGTCACCGCGCGGGGCGTGGGCAACGGGATCTCGCTCATTATTTTCGCCGGTATTGTTGCGGTGTTCCCACAAACGGCGGCCCAGGCGATCAGTGTCGCCGAGGTGAACAACAACTTCTTGTTCCCGATTGTACTGTTGGCGGCGGCAATCGCCATCATCGTGTTCGTCGTCTTCATGGAACGCTCACAGCGCCGCCTGTTGGTCCAGTACCCCAAGCGCCAGGTCGGCAATCGCATGGTGGGCGGCCAGCAGTCCTTCTTGCCGCTGAAACTCAACACCGCTGGCGTGATCCCACCGATTTTCGCGTCGTCGCTGTTGTTTTTGCCAGCAACAATTGCAGGCTTTGCCGGAGGCGCCAATCAAAGTGGACTGATGCAGCAGATCACCACGCTGCTTGGGCAAGGCCAGCCCTTATTCCTGCTGTTTTACGCCACGATGATTGTTTTCTTCTGTTTTTTCTACACCTCCATCGTCTTTAATCCGACCGACACTGCGGATAATTTGCGCAAGTATGGCGGCTTCCTGCCGGGGATCCGTCCTGGCAAAAAGACGGCCGAATATATCGATTATGTTCTCACCCGATTGACCGTGATCGGCGCAGCCTACCTGACCTTTGTCTGTGTGCTACCGGAGTTTCTGGTTGGTCAGATGGATTTGAACTTTTACATCGGCGGAACGTCGCTGTTGATTGTGGTCACCGTAACCATGGACACGGTGAGCCAGGTTCAGTCACACTTGCTTGCGCATCAGTACGAGGGGCTGATCAAAAAGACCAAACTGCGCGGAAGACAACGGCGATGAATGTAATTCTTTTTGGCCCGCCTGCCGCAGGCAAGGGGACGCAGGCCAAACGACTGACCACCTCACGCCGGATGGTGCAATTGTCGACGGGCGACATGCTGCGCGCCGCCCGCGAGGCGGGGACAGCGCTTGGCGATCGTGTCGCCGACATCATGGATCGCGGTGAGCTGGTGTCTGACGACATTGTCATCGCCTTGATCGAGGAACGGTTGCCAAACGCCGAGGCGGCCGGCGGCGCGATCTTCGATGGATTTCCTCGTTCCCAAGGACAGGCCGAGGCCCTCGACGAGGCGCTCGCGCGTCGCGGTTCGAAAATCGACGTCGTGCTGCATTTGATTGTCGATGAGGACGAACTGACCGCGCGTGTCCGCAAACGTTTTGTGGACGAAGGCCGTTCGGACGACACGCTGGAGGTGTTCGAGCGGCGCATGCACAGTTACAAGGAACACACACTCCCCCTGATTCCCTACTATCAAGCTCAGGGCAAAGTTCGCGAAATCGATGGCATGGCGGCCGCTGACCGCGTCTTTGAGGCGATTTGCGCAACGTTAGACGCAGTGCCGGCTTGACGCTGGCGCAGGGAGAGGTATCAAGGCGGGCTCTGGCCTGCGCGAAACCCGAGCGCAGGCTGGTTTTCGTTTGACGGTATGTAAAGGAGAGCCACGTGGCGCGCATCGCCGGTGTCAACATTCCGACCAATAAGCGCGTCGAGATCGCGCTGCGCTATATCCATGGCGTGGGTCCGGCCAAGGCGAAAGCCATTTGTGAGCGGTTGGGCATCACGCCCGATCGGCGCGTAAACCAGCTGTCCGACGCCGAAGTGATCCAGATTCGCGAAACCATTGAGCGCGGCGACTACGAAGTCGAAGGCGATGTGAGCCCCGCAGTTGAGGGTGATCTGCGCCGCGAAGTGGCGATGAACATCAAGCGTCTGATGGACCTTGGCAATTACCGCGGTTTGCGGCATCGCCGCGGTCTGCCCGTGCGCGGTCAGCGCACCCATACCAACGCGCGCACCCGCAAAGGTCCGGCCAAGCCTATCGCCGGCAAGAAAAAATAAGGACCAGGGGCCATGGCAAAGGAACCCTCGCGCGTCAAACGGCGCGAACGCAAAAACATCACGTCCGGCGTCGCGCACGTGAACGCGAGTTTCAACAATACGATGATCACCATCACCGACGCACAGGGGAACACCATCTCATGGTCGTCCGCAGGCGGTATGGGATTTAAAGGTTCGCGCAAGTCCACGCCGTACGCCGCGCAGGTCGCCGCTGAGGATGCGGGGCGCAAGGCGCTTGAACACGGCATGAAAACACTGGAAGTAAATGTGTCGGGCCCGGGCTCGGGCCGGGAGTCGGCGCTGCGAGCGTTACAATCGGTGGGCTTCACCATCACCACCATTCGCGACGTGACGCCGATTCCGCATAATGGTTGTCGGCCGCCAAAGCGGCGACGCGTGTAGCGCTGGGCGGCGCAGACGCTCGGCCGCGCCGCATACACTGAAGGAACGCCATCTGTGATTGAAAAAAACTGGCAGCAACTGATCCGTCCCATGAAGCCCGTGGTCGAGGCGGGCATGGATCCACGGCGCGAGGCGGTGATCATCGCAGAACCGCTCGAGCGCGGTTTTGGCATGACGCTGGGCAATGCCTTGCGGCGCGTCCTTCTGTCTTCGCTCCAGGGCTCGGCCGTCACCGCTGTGCAGATCGACGGTATTGTGCATGAGTTCTCCGCCGTCGACGGCGTGCGCGAAGACGTCACCAACATCGTGCTCAACCTCAAGAAGCTCGCCCTGCGGTCACACGCCGAGGGCGCCAAGCGCTTGCTGCTGCGCGCCAAGGGGCCGTGCGTCGCCACTGCTGGGATGATTGAGCAGACCGCCGACGTCTACATCCTTGATCCCGACCACGTCATTTGCACGCTGGACGATGGCGCTGAGATCCGCATGGAGCTGACCATCAACGTCGGCAAGGGCTATGTGCCGGCCGATCGCGCGCGCCCCGATGATGCGCCCATCGGTTTGATTGGCGTAGACGCACTTTACAGCCCCGTACGCCGCGTTGCGTACCGCGTTGAAAACACGCGAGAAGGCCAGGTGCTGGACTACGACAAACTGATCATGGAAATCGAGACCGACGGCTCAGTGTCGCCGGAAGACTCGCTGGCCTACGCTGCGCGGATTTTACAAGATCAGTTTCAGATCTTCATCAACTTCGAAGAGCCCAAGGAAGAAAGCGCCGCCGATGCGCGTCCCGAGCTTGATTTCAACCCAGCCCTGCTGAAGAAGGTTGATGAGTTGGAACTATCGGTTCGTTCGGCGAACTGCCTGAAAAACGATAACATTGTCTACATCGGCGACCTTATTCAAAAGTCTGAAGCCGAAATGCTGCGGACACCAAACTTCGGGCGTAAGTCCTTGAATGAGATCAAGGAAGTGCTGGCGCAAATGGGTCTCCATCTTGGTATGGAAGCGCCCAACTGGCCGCCGGACAACATTGAGGACCTAGCGCGCCGCTACGAAGACCAAATCTAGCAGCGCATAACCATGCACAAAGCTCCGCAGTGTCGGGGCGCACAGCGGCGGAGGTGATGGCCCTCCCTCCGCTGCATCAAAGGAGACGGACATGCGGCACGGGGTCGGGCGGCGCAAACTCAATCGTACATGGCAACATCGCAAGGCGATGCTGGCCAATATGGCGTCTTCACTCATCGAGCATGAGCAGATCACCACAACCTTGCCCAAGGCGAAGGAATTGCGTCCGTTTGTGGAGCGCTTGGTCACCTTGGCCAAGAAGGGTGATCTCGCCTCGCGCCGGCTGGCGATCTCACGCATTCGCAATGTGGAGATGGTCGGCAAGCTGTTCGACATCATCGGGCCGCGCTACGCCAATGAAGGCGAAAGCCCTCGCAATGGCGGCTATATTCGCGTTCTCAAGGCCGGTTTCCGCTATGGCGACTCCGCCCCCATGGCCATCATCGAGTTCGTCGACCGCGACGAAGAGGCCAAAGGCAAGGCCGACCGCGAGCGCGTCGAGGCCATGGACGAGGATCCAGCCGAAGCCTACATGTCCTAAGCCCGCCAACAGGCGATCAGCCCGTCGCGAGGCGTTGTCATCGCCAAGGATCTGTGGGACACCCCGGCCGAACCATCGGCTAGGGGGACGCCATGATCACCATCGGACAGCCCGTCGAGATCATTGCGATCATCGGCTTTCTTTTGGCTGCCTACGCCATTGTGGCCAACGATACGATCCAAACGCTCGGCACCTTCCTGGCGTCAAACGCCCGCCGGTCCTGGTGGGTGCTGTGGCTTTTCGCCAGCACGATCATCATTGCCGTGATGGCGATGGGATATCAGGGCGTGCAGATCACCTGGCCCGTCCAGCTGATGAAAGAGCGCACGGTCGAAATCATTGATGAGGACACCGGCCAACCCCAGGTCGATGGGCAAACTGGGGAACCGAGAACCGAGAGCCAAACCTATTTTGCCCCACACATTGTCGCCTTTGATGTCAGCATCGGCCATCAGGGCGACGTCGCTTATGGCCGCCTGAACCAGATTCCGTATCCCGAAATGCGCGAGGATGAAGCGCCGGGCGACGGTGACGCCGTTGATCCAAGCACCGCTCCCACGGCGGCGCCAACGCAAGACCCGTCCCAAGACCCCGCCCAGGACAGCGCCGCCGAAGACGACGCCGCGACGGACACCAAAGCGCGCCCACAATGGCTTGCCGCCATTGACCCGCCTGGCGGCGTGGAATGGTATCACGTGCTGCCGCCGATTGTGCTGTTGGTGCTCACCCGCCTTGGCGTGCCGGTGTCGACCACGTTTTTGGTGCTGACCATTTTCACCCTGACCACGGCCGCCAGCTCCGGCGTGTTCCAGTCCATGTTGATCAAGTCGGGGCTTGGCTATCTGGTGGCGTTTGGCGCTGGCGCTGTTGTATACATTGCCGTGTCCCGTTTCTTCGAACGATGGGTGTCGAACACCAAAGACCGAGGGCACAGTCCGGTTTGGTTCGTCTTACAGTGGATGGCCACGTCATATTTATGGTGGCAATGGCTCGCCCAAGATCTGGCCAACATCTTCGTGTTTTTGCCGCGCACCACCGAAACCATTGGGGACGCCACCACGGTCACTTTTGATCCGACCTTGGTGATTGTCGGCACAGCAGTGATGGTGTTGTTGCACGCCTATATCTTTTACACGCGCGGTGGTGAGATCCAGAAGATCGTCTTGACCAAAACGAACACCACAGATATCCGCGCGGCCACCCTGGTCGACTTCATCTATGGCACGATCCTGCTGATCTTTAAGGAAATCAGCGACATCCCCATGAGCACGACCTGGGTGTTCCTGGGCCTGTTGGCGGGGCGCGAACTCGCCATCTCGGCCGTTGCGCAGATCCGCGGCTTTGGCGTTGCTGTGTTCGACGTCGTGTCGGACATCATGCGCGCGCTGATCGGGCTGTTCATCAGCATCTTCTTGGCCGTGTCCATTCCCAAGATCGCCGGTTCGCCCAACGCAGCCGACATCGGGTATCCGGTCCTGGCCGCGCTCGTCGCCGCCGCGTTTGGCGCCTGGGGAATCATGTGGATGCTGCGCAGCCGGGCTGACGCGGCCAATGTCGAGGGGCGATAGGCGATCGCGAGCGCGCACCCCCTTCATCTTGGCCGTCATTGAGCCCACCTTTACACAGACGGCATCGTAGACACGACCAAGGAGAGGTGAGCCATGAAGGGCACGGCGCAACGTCGCTTCCGCTGGGCGATTCTGTGTGGACTCGCCATGGCGTTCGCGATTGTCACCGGACTCCTAGCCGCCCCGGTGCACGCCCAAGATTGGCGTGCGCCCCATGATGTCGCCGAGATGCAGCTGTCCTTCGCGCCGGTGGTGCGCGAGACGGCTCCAGCCGTGGTGAACGTGTATTCCACCCGCGTGGTGCGCTCGCGCGCGTTGTCGCCGTTTAGCGATGACCCGTTTTTTCGGTTCTTCGATGATGATCCTTTTTTCAGCCGCCGCCGCGAGCGTGTGCAGCAATCGCTAGGTTCGGGCGTGATCCTGCGCAGTGACGGCGTTGTGGTCACCAACAACCATGTGGTCGAAGGCGCGCTCGATCTGCGTGTCGCGCTCAACGATCGCCGAGAATTCGAGGCCGAGTTGCTCGTCTCAGATGAACGCACCGACCTGGCGGTGCTGCAGATCGACACCGGCGGCGAACCCCTGCCAACGCTGGAGTTGGCGGAGACCAGCGGCCTTGAGGTGGGCGATTTGGTGCTCGCCATCGGCAATCCGTTCGGCGCAGGTCAATCGGTGACGAACGGGATCGTGTCCGCGCTTGGTCGCTCAGCCGGCGGAGCGTCTGATGTCTCGTTCTTCATCCAAACCGATGCCGCGATCAATCCGGGCAATTCCGGCGGGGCGCTGGTCAATATGAACGGGGACCTGGTCGGTGTGAACACAGCCATCTTCTCACGCTCAGGCGGTTCGAACGGCATTGGCTTTGCGATCCCCGCCGAGTTGGTGGGACGGGTTGTCGATTCAGCGCTGACCGAGGGCCGGATCGTGCGCGCTTGGTTGGGGGCCAAGGGCTCAGCGGTCACGCGTGAGGTCTTGGCCGACCTGGAGTTGGACCGTCCGCGCGGGGTGTTGATCGAACAAGTGTTTCCCAGCGGCCCCGCCGACGCGGCGGGCCTGCTTGCGGGCGATGTGGTGCTGCAAGTGGATGGGGTGGACGTCAATTCCGACAGCGCATTGCAGTTCCAGCTCGCCACCTTGGAGATTGGTGAGCGCGCTGAGCTTGACGTGTGGCGGGCAGGGCGGCCCGATCGCCTCACGCTCATCGCCCGCGCACCCGTTGAGGAGCCGGCGCGCGATGTGCGCCTGCTCGATGGCCAACACCCGCTTCAGGGCGCCGAGATTGCCAATCTTTCTCCCGCATTCAACGAAGAGCTCGGGATTGATCCCTTGCTGCGCGGCGTTGCGGTGATTGGGGTTTCGCGCGGCTCGGCCGCCTCGTACTACGGCTTTCGACCGGGCCAGATCCTGATCTCCATCGAAGACACGCCGATCGAGTCGACAGCCGAGCTTGAAGCCTTCCTCATCGATCGTTCCGGCATGCGCTCCTGGCGTCTGGTCGTGGAGCAGGGTGGGCAACGCACACGAATTTCCTTGCGCTTTTGATCCGATCGCGGTCGGTTGCCGCCATGGCCGATGGAGACTTGTTTCAAGCGGCGGGGTTAGACGCAGCGGCCCCCAGACCTCTGGCGGACCGCCTGCGACCTAAGCGGCTGGACGATGTGGTGGGCCAGTCCCACCTGCTCGGCCAAGACGGTTCGCTGCAGCGCATGGTGGCGATGGGCCGGCTATCGTCATTGATTTTGTGGGGCCCGCCTGGTGTCGGCAAGACCACGATCGCGCGTTTGTTGGCGAGCGCAGTCGACCTTGAATATGACTCCTTGTCGGCTGTGTTTTCGGGGGTGAAGGACCTGCGCGCCGCCTTCGACAAAGCCCAGGCGCGCCGGTCGATGGGCCGCGGCACGCTGCTGTTCGTTGACGAGATCCATCGGTTCAACCGCGCCCAACAAGACGGATTTCTGCCCGTTGTCGAAGAGGGCGTCATCACCCTGGTGGGCGCGACGACTGAAAACCCAAGCTTTGAACTCAACGCCGCTCTGTTGTCGCGCTGCCAAGTGGTGGTGCTGCACCGGCTCGACGCTCAGTCGCTGGAGCAACTCTTAACGCGCGCCGAAACGGCGGAAGGGCGCATTCTACCCCTGTCGCCGAACGCGCGATCGGCCTTGATCGCCATGGCCGACGGCGATGGACGTTACGCGCTCAATCTGGCTGAGCAGGTCTTCTCAGCGGTGGCCGCCGGCGATGACCCGCTTGAACCGGAGGATCTCGCGGCCTTGGTGCACAAGCGGGCTCCAGTCCATGACAAGTCCGGGGATGGGCATTACGACTTGATCTCCGCTCTCCACAAGGCCGTGCGCGGCTCAGATCCCGACGCGGCGTTGTATTGGCTCGCCCGCATGCTGCAGGCCGGCGAGGACCCCTTGTTCATCGCGCGCCGCTTGGAGCGCATGGCGACCGAAGACGTGGGCTTGGCCGATCCCGAGGCGTTGCTGATAGCCCAAGCGGCTCGGGAGAGTTACCGATTTTTGGGCTCACCCGAAGGCGAGCTCGCGCTGGCCGAAGCGACCTTAGCGCTGGCCGTCGCCCCCAAATCCAACGCGCTTTACGCCGCGTGGAAGGCCGCCCAAGCCATGGCCCGCGAGAACGGATCCGCGCCGCCGCCAAGCCATGCGGTGAATGCACCCACAGACTTGATGAAAGAGCTGGGCCGCGGCGACGGCTACGTCTATGACCATGCCACCGAAGAGGGCTTTGCCGGTCTGGACTACTTCCCCAGCGGAGTGGTGCGGCAAGTTCTCTACCAGCCGACCAGCCGCGGCCGCGAAGCCGCACTTGCGACGCGCCTTGCCGCATGGGCGGAACGGCGTGGGATGGGGAAGGAGAACACATGAACTTGATCTACGCGGTTGAACCCGAACTTGCCGCCGACGACTACATCGACATTGTCAACCGATCTGGGCTGGGTGCGCGCCGCCCCGTCGCCAACCGCCAGCGCATGGAAACCATGCTCGCCGGCGCCGATCTGATTGTCACAGCGCGTGACGCGGAAAAGGATGGCAAATTGGTGGGCCTAGCCCGTTCGCTGACCGATCAGGTGTTCACCTGCTACTGCGCCGACCTAGCCGTTGACGCCGACTACCAAGGCGACGGGGTTGGCCGCGGCTTGATCGACGCGACCCGCCGGCAATTGCATGACGACTGCGTGTTCCATCTCGTCGCGCCGCCCGAGGTTGAGGCGTATTGCGCCCAGATCGGCATGGCGCGCCTGGCCGGCGCCTTCGAATGGCCGCTTGAAGCCAAGTAGCCGATCACAATGAAGACCCTGGCCCTCGTCGCGGCGGGCGGCGCCTTGGGCGCGGTGATGCGCCATGCTGTTGGGGCTTGGACGCTCCAGGTCTTCGGCCCCAGGGCCTGGCCGGTCGCTACGATGATCGTCAACATCACCGGCGGCTTGGCCATTGGCGCCTTGGTGGCGTGGCTCGCTGCTTCGGCCCCCCGCTTACCGGGCCTGGAGGCGCGCGAGATACGCGTGCTGGCGGCTGTCGGCGTGCTCGGCGGCTTTACGACTTTTTCGGCCTTCTCGCTGGAGCTGGCTGGCATGGTGGAGCGCCGCGCCTTTGGGCTTGCATTGGGCTACGCCGCGACGTCGGTGTGTGTGTCCGTCCTTGCGGTCTTTGGCGGCATGATGCTCGTGCGCTGGCTGACCCCATGAGCGGCGCCGAGGAGATCACGGTGCAGCCTGGCGAAGCGGGTGCGCGCCTGGATCGCTGGTTGAAGCGCCGCTTTCCCGGACTCACCCAGGGCCATGTCGAGAAATGGCTGCGCACTGGCCAGGTTCGCGTCGACGGCGCCCGTGCGCGCGCCAATCAGCGCGTGGAGGAGGGCCAGCAAGTCCGGGTCCCGCCGGCCGCTATGTCCGCCGAGCCGCGCAGGGATGCCGGCCAGCCGGCTCGGGTGTCGGCGGCCGATCGCAGCTTCATCCAAAGCCTCGTGCTCTTCGAAGACGAACACATGGTCGCGCTGAACAAGCCTGCGGGTTTGGCGGTCCAGGGCGGCTCGAAAACGCACCGGCATGTCGACGCTTTGGCCGCCGGACTGGCCAAGGCGGGAGGTGAGAAACCACGTCTCGCCCACCGGCTCGACCGGGACACGTCAGGCGTGTTGGTGCTTGGAAAGAGCCCAGCCGCCACCGCCAAACTCGCCCGCACCTTCGCCGCCCACACCGCCATCAAGACGTATTGGGCGCTGACCATGGGCGTTCCAACGCCCGGTGAAGGGCTCATCAAGGGGTTCTTGCGCAAGGGCGCGGGTGCAAAAGGCGGCGGGGACCGTGAAATCATGGTCGCGGCCCGTCACGGTGACCCAGGCGCGGTCTACGCCCGAACACTCTATACGGTGGTGGAGCGAGCGGGCGCGCGCGCGTCGTGGGTTGCGCTGCGCCCGCAAACTGGACGCACCCACCAATTGCGGGTGCATATGGCCATGCTGGGCACCTCCATCATCGGTGATCGCAAGTATACGTGTGACCGAGAACCCCCGGGCGGTTTGGCCGAAGGGCTCCACTTGCACGCGCGCGAGTTGACCGTGCCTCATCCGAGCGGGCGAGGGGATGTGACGCTAACGGCCCCCATGCCGGAACACATGCTTGAGAGTTTCGCGAAACTGGGGTTTGACCCCGAGGCCCCGATCGGCGACGTGTTCGCTGACGCTTAGCAGAAGGGGGCCATCGTGTCGGCCAAGTCCATCGTTCAAGCCTGGGTTACAGCCTTCAACGCCGCGGATGTGGATGCATTGGCCGCGCTGTACGCACCGAACGCCACAAACCATCAAGTGGCCTACGAACCTTTGGTGGGCCGCGAGGCCATTCGCGGCTTGTTCGAGATGGAGTTTGCGCGTGCGACCATGGTTTGTCAGATCGAGAACCTCTTTGAAGACGGCGAATGGGCGATTTTGGAGTGGTCGGACCCGGCCGGCTTAAGGGGGTGCGGCGTTTTCCACGTGCAAGACGAGCTGATCGTGTTCCAGCGCGGCTATTTCGATCGCCTCACATTCTTCAAGGCGCAAGGGATTCCGCTCGAGCAGATCGAACTCTAGCCCCTTAAGACCCTTCGTTGGAGCCCGGTTCCTTGTCGCCGCCCGTCAGCTTGGACACCAGATCCATGGGCACCGGGAACACAATGGTCGAGGAACGCTCGCCAGCCACATCGTTCAACGCCGCAAAGTAGCGCAGCTGCATGGCGTTCGGGCTCTTGGACAATTGTTCCCCGGCCTCGACCAATTTCTCGGCAGCCTGTTGCTCGCCTTCGGCGGAAATGATTTTGGCGCGCCGATAGCGTTCCGCCTCCGCCTGGCGGGCGATGGCGCGGACCATGCTTTCGTCGATATCAACGTGCTTGATCTCGACATTGGCGACCTTGATGCCCCAGGCGTCCGTTTGTGCGTCGATGATCTCTTGAATGTCGTGATTGAGTTTGTCGCGCTCGGAGAGCATTTCATCCAACTCGTGTTTGCCGAGCACCGATCGCAAGGTCGTCTGGGCGAGTTGGCTGGTGGCCGAGCGGAAGTCCTCGACATTCAGAATCGACTTTTCCGCCTCCACAATACGGTAATATATAACCGCATTCACCTTCACCGAGACGTTGTCGCGCGAGATCACATCCTGTGTCGGCACGTCCTCGACCAGCAGGCGCAGATCGGTTTTCACCACCTGCTGTACGATCGGGATCACAATGACCAGACCCGGTCCGACCGTGCGCGTGTAGCGGCCAAGCGTGAACAAGATCCCACGCTCATACTCGCGGAAGATGCGGATGGCCTGGGACAAAAACCCTGCAAGCGCAATCCCTAGCGCCAAGAGGATGGAAAGCCCGATACCCATGGAAGATCTCCTTGGTTTGCGTCAGCGCTTGGGTTTGCCCCGCCGCTTGGGAGGCTGTGCGGCCACATGCAGCACCAGATTGTCGACACGGGTGATGAAGGCGGTGTCGCCGGGTGCAAACACATCGTCGCTGCGCACATGCCAACGCTCGCCGTGCAGCGCGCCATGACCGCGATCGCCTGCCCAGTCTTGGATCGCCACCGTCGCCCCGACCATGTCCTCAACGCCCGTCACCACCGGGCGGCGCGCCGCGCGCACCACATAGCCCAAAACGAAGATCATCATCGCGGCCGAGGCCGCCGCCGCCGATCCAATCACTGGCCAGGCAATGCGCAAGCCGGGAATGTCGCTGTCAATTAAGATCGTTCCACCAAACAACAGCGCGATGATCCCGCCAATGCCAAAAATGCCGAAAGACGGCGTGATCGCTTCGATCGCCATGAACGCAAGGCCCAGGACAATCAACGCGACGCCAGCATAGTTGAGCGGCAATTGGTTCAGCGCATAAAGCCCGATCACAAGGGAAATGATCCCCACCACGCCCGGACCAATGGTGCCTGGCTGGGCGAGCTCGAAAATCAAGCCATAGACGCCCACCAACATAAAGATGAACGCGACATTGGGGTTGGCGAGCGCAGCGAGAACTTGGGTGAGTAGGCTTGGGCTGACCTCCTCGGTGGCCACCCCGGCGGTGATCAACACCACCTCGCGACCATTGGCGATCACCGTACGTCCATCGGCCTGCGCAAGCAGGTCATCGAGGTTTTCAGCGACAACTTCGATGACGTTGAGGTCCAAAGCCTCACTGGGCGTGATGGCGCCGGCGCCGCGCACGGCCTGTTCGGCCCAGTCTGCATTGCGTCCGCGATACTCCGCCAAGGATCGGATGTAGGCCACCGCATCATTGACGGCCTTGGCGTTGGAGGCGTCCGATGGCGGGGGCGGGCCGGGCTCCTCACGGCCAGGGCCGTCTGATCCGGGCGCATCCTCCGCTGGCGCTGGCGCAGCGCTCTGGCCATCGGGGGCGGGCGGTGCGTCCCCGTCGGCTTGTTCAGGTGACGGCGTGGTTTCAGGTTCAGGCGTGGTCTCGGGTTGGCCGGGCAGGCTTGGCAGCCCCCCAACCTGGATCGGCGTCGCCGCGCCGATATTGGTGTTCGGCGCCATGGCGGCGAGCGCCGTGGCGTACAAAATATAGGTCCCCGCGCTCGCTGCATGCCCGCCCTGAGGCGCCACATAGCCGATCACCGGAACATTTGACGCCAAGACCTCTTCGATGATGGCGCGCATGCTGGTGACCAGCCCGCCGGGCGTGTTCAGCTGCAACACCAAAGCGTTCGCGCCGCGTTCATTGGCCTCTTCGATCGCGGCGGTCACATAGCGCACAGTCCCTGGACCTATGGCGCCCTCAACTTGGGCGATCAAGACGACGCCGGCGGGGGCGGCGTCTGGCGCGTCTTGGCTCAGCCCAGTCACGCCGATGAGGCCCAATAGGGTGAAGGCGGCCAATGTGAGGACTTTCGCGATCCTACCGGTCAAGGGGTGGTCTCCCATTCCAATCCAGTTAACCATATCACTCCTCGACGCGCAGCGCATGCGCGTTCCGGGCAAAGTGACGATGAGCCATCAGATGGGAGCGAAAGGCGTGGACGATCGCTGGTTTTGGATCGCCGGCGCGGTGGTGGCTCTAGCCATTGGCGCGGCGTTGCAAATGTCATGGGAGGTCCTGCGTACATCGAGCACCCGCCCGCGACGTCGCCGGGGCGGTTCGCGCGAACGCCGCCAGGCGCGCCGCCCAGGCCCAAGAGACCCAGGCCCAAGAGACCCAGGCCCAAGAGACCCAGGCCCAGGAGACCCAGGCCCAAAACCATGATCACTGACACGAGGGGCGAGCTCGCCAAGCGCAACTACGCCGCTGTGACCGTCGAGCAAACCGAAGCGGGATGGGCCGTTCACCTTGATAGGCAAGCGCTGACATCCCCCCGCGGAGTCGCCATCGTCGCGCCCACCCAGGAGCTCGCCGCGCGCTTGGCCCGCGAATGGGACGAGCAGGGCGAGTGGATCGTGCCCGCCGCCATGCCGGTCATGCGCTTGGTGTCAGTCGCGCTCGACCACACTCCGGCGCGGCGCGAGGCGCTGATCCAGGAGTTGACGCGCTATCTTGAGACCGATCTGGTCTGCCATGTTGACGATGACGACGCCGCCCTGCGCGCCCGCCAGGACGAGGTCTGGGGACCATTGCGCGCCTGGGCGCGCCAGGCTGAGGGCCTCGAGCTTAAGCTCGCCTCCGGCGTCATCGCAGTCACCCAACCCGAGGCGACGTTCACCCGCACAGCCTCGTTGGCCGCCGAGCTTGATGACGTCCACTTGACCGCCTTAGCGCACGCGGCGGGCCTGTTGGGCTCGACGGTGCTCGCGCTGGCCCTCTTGCGCGGACACATCACCAGCCAGGAGGCCTTCGCGGCGAGCCGCCTGGATGAGAGCTACCAAGAAGAACGCTGGGGCGTGGACGAGGAGGCCGCCGCCCGCGCCGCAGGCTTGGCCCGCGAGGTCGAAGCCGTGGCCGCTGTCCTCGAGGCGCTGTCCGCTTAAGCTTGGCGAGCGGGCCGAGCCGTTGCTAAACCCCTTTGGACGTCACGTCGCGCCAGGGCCACCGCCTCAGCGCTCCGGGAGAACTGCCATGAAAGACATTATCGAGGAATTGGATCGCCGCCGTGAAGCGGCTCGGTCAGGCGGCGGCGAACGGCGCACTGCGGCCCAGCACGAAAAGGGCAAGCTGACCGCCCGTGAGCGTTTGACCATCCTCCTCGATGAAGGCTCGTTCGAAGAATACGACATGTTTGTCGAACATCGCACGGTTGAATTCGGCATGGCCGACAAACGTGTGCCCGGTGACGGCGTCGTGACGGGTTGGGGGACCATCAATGGTCGCCAGGTCTATGTCTTTGCCAAAGATTTTACCGTTTTGGGCGGTTCCTTGTCGGAAACCCACGCCCAAAAGATCGTCAAGATCAACGCCATGGCCATGCAAAATGGCGCGCCCGTGATTGGGCTGTACGACGCCGGGGGCGCGCGCATCCAAGAGGGTGTGGCGAGCCTGGCCGGTTATGCCGACATCTTTCTGCAAAACGTGTTGGCGTCCGGGGTCGTGCCGCAGATCAGCCTGATCATGGGGCCGTGTGCGGGCGGCGATGTCTATTCCCCCGCCATGACCGATTTTATCTTCATGGTTGAGCAGACGTCCTACATGTACGTCACAGGCCCCGACGTGGTGAAAACCGTGACCAACGAATCGGTGACCCATGAACAGCTGGGCGGCGCCAGCGTTCACGCTCGGAAGTCGGGGGTGGCGGACGGATCCTTCGCCAACGACTATGAAGCGCTGATGCAAACGCGGCGGCTCATCGACCTGTTGCCCTTGTCCAATCGGGACCAAGCGCCCGTTGTGACGACCTATGATTCGGTGGATCGCGTGGATGAAGCGCTGGATCGTCTCATCCCTGACAACGCCAATGCGCCCTACGACATGAAGACGATCATCGAGTTTATCGCCGACGAAGGTGATATCTTCGAAATCGCGCCCAACTACGCCACAAACATCATCACTGGGTTCATCCGGTTGGATGGCGCCACTGTGGGCGTCATCGCCAATCAACCCCTCAACCTGGCGGGCGTGCTGGACAGCGATGCAAGCCGCAAAGCGGCGCGGTTTGTGCGGTTTTGCGATGCGTTCAACATTCCGCTGTTGACGCTCGTTGATGTGCCAGGGTTCCTACCGGGCACCAAGCAAGAATATGGCGGATTGATCAAGCACGGCGCCAAGCTCTTGTTCGCCTACGCCGAAGCCACCGTGCCCAAAGTGACCGTGATTACCCGCAAGGCCTATGGCGGGGCGTATGACGTCATGAGCTCCAAGCACATCCGCGGCGACGTGAATTATGCCTGGCCGACCGCACAGATCGCGGTGATGGGTCCCAAAGGCGCCGCTGAGATCATCTTCCGCCAAGACTTAGGCGATGAGGAGAAAATGGCCGCCCACGTCAAAGAATACGAGGACCGCTTCGCCAATCCGTTTGTCGCCGCCCAGCGTGGTTACCTGGACGATGTCATCATCCCGAGCGACACCCGCCGCCGCGTCATCCGCGCCTTTTACTCCTTGCGCAACAAACAACAGGACAACCCCTGGAAAAAGCACGACAACATCCCACTGTGAGGGGCGGGCGCGCGGCGACGGCGATCTGCGGGCGTCGCCGGGCCGGCCCTAAACGTGCAGTTCCATCAGCTGAATGAGGTTGCCGCAGGTGTCGTCAAACACGGCGATGGTCGCGCCGCCGGCCTTCATCGGCGGTTGGGTAAAAGTCACGCCTGCATCTTGAAGGCGTTTCACTTCCGCCTCGATATCGTCAACGCTGAAGGCCGTGGATGGAATGCCGTCCGCCATGAGCGCTTCTTGATAGGCGCGCGATGCGGGGTGTTCGTTCGGCTCGAGCCCCAACTCCACGCCATCGGGCTCTTCAGGTGAAACAAGGGTGATCCACCGGTGTTCGCCGATCGGTATGTTGTGTTTGACAACGAACCCTAAGGTCTGCGTGTAGAAATCGAGGGCCTTTTGCTGGTCATCGACGACGACGCCCTTAATGTACATTTTCATTGTGCATCTCCTTGAAAAAAGGCTTCCAGCCAAGGGGTGATGGTGTCTTCGAATGAGCCGGCCGTGAGTGAATGAACCTTGGTCCGGCCTTTCCAGGCGGTGGTGATCAACCCGGCCTGTTCCAGCGTGTTCAAATGCCGTGTGATGGCTTGGCGGGTCAGGGTCACGTCATGGTCCTCGATGAGGCGAGCGCACAGCTCAAACAGGCTTTGGTCATTCCGCTTTCTCAACTGCTCAAGGATCAGCAGCCGCGTGTCGTCGCCGAGCGCGCGGAACAGCGTGCTGAGATTGGGATCGAACGGAATGCCCACGCCCTCATTATGCAACATTTGTGTTGCATGTAAATGGGGGCGGTGTGATCGAGATTGGCCCTAAGATCTCACCGGCGCACGGGTAAAGGTGAAACGACCGCGCGACGCGCAAGCGTTGTACCAACCGCCGCGTCCTGAACAAATCGGGGGTTCTCAATGACATATCCACCCCAATGGCGGCGGATCGAGTCGGCGGACGCAGCCACGACGCTGATGCGCGAGCATCCGTTTGCGAACGTCGTCACAGCCCATGGCGGATTGCGAAGTACGCGACTGCCTTTCCTGACCGACGTTGAAGCCGGACAGCCGGTCCGCCTGCACGGGCATCTCAACGCCAACAACCCCCAAGCCGCTGGTCTCGATGGCCAAGATGTCCTTGTCACGTTTTCAGGGCCGTCCAGCTATGTGTCGCCGAACTGGCGCACCAATTTGGATCGTGCAGGGACGGTTGACTATGAAGAAGTCCAGGTCCGTGGACGCATCCGAATGGTCAAAGACCTTCAGTTCTTCAAGGATCTGGTGAACGGCCTGGCGGTTCTATTCGAGCGACAACACGCCGACATTGGCGACTATCCGGTCTGGCAAACATCCATGGCCCCGCCGGGCTACATCGAACGCCTCTTCCCCGGGATCGTCGCGTTCACAGTTGACGTTGCGTCCGTCGACATGGTGTCCAAGCTCCATCAATCGTTCTCAGAAGACGATCGGCGGTCGATCGCCCGGCACCTGGCGCGTTCGGCAAAGGAAGACGCCCGGACCATCGCGGCGAAGATCATCCACGCGCTCGACGGGGCGGACGCCGCGGCGTTTGCGAAACCGACCCAGGCGGCCGACAAGAGCGCGATCCCGCGACCCGACCACACGGCGCGCCCTTTGCAGGTGACGTGCGAAACCCGGATCAACGCTGAGCCTGCCGCGGTCTACGCCGCGTGGACCGACAAATTCGACATCTGGTTCGCCCAACCGGGAACGTTGTCGATGGTGGTGGAGCCGGGTCGGCCATACTTTTTCTACAACCGAACCGAATGGGGCCGGCATCCGCACTACGGCCGGTTCCTCGAGCTGATCGAGAATGAGTTGGTCGAAATGACCTGGCTGACCGGAGATGGAACACCGAGAGGCGCCCAAGGCGCTGAGACGATCCTGCGCGTTGAACTGGCGCCCATGGACAACGCAACCCAGCTCCGCCTCACCCATTCCGGTTTTGTTTCAGAAGACTCCCAGCGCGCGCATGATGAAAACTGGCCGCTCGCCCTTGAAGAGCTGGACAAGGCGCTGCGCGGACAAGCCTGAACGGGAAGGCAGGGGCCCATCACACGCCAGTGCAGACTGATCTGTCGGTGGCGTTTGCCTTGGGCGCACGGACCAGTCTAACGCAAACCGAGCACCCACCCGCCATGCTGCGGATTCATGCGAGTAGCGCCAGTGGAAATCAAATCAACCAAGGGAACCAATCCCTACCAACGCCGCGCCACTGAAGACGAACGCCCAGGCGTGCTCATCGGCGTCAACCAGCCCGGACCCGCGCTCAGCCGGATGGCCCAGTCCACACTTGGGCTGGCGCAACCGCCCAACCAATTGGTGTTGGCTGTGCCGCCCCAACAGGTTGGGAACGTGTTCGCTGGCGCGCCCAAGGACTACGCCGCCATGGACAAGGCGATCGTCCAAACACAGCTCAACGCCCTCAAATTCGCCACCAAGGCGTTGGCCAACACGCCAGGCGCGCCCAACTGGTTCAACTACGGCGTGAAGGTGTTTTGGCTCGGCGTTGGCGTCGCCAAGCTCTACAACCAATGGCGCGATCCCAGCCGCGATGTCCCTGTGTTGATGGTCAAATCGGTGAAAGCGGGCTGGAATGCCGCAAGCCTGGCGGCGAACATGACGGGCCTGGCCCCCCAGGTGTTTGATAACGATGTGCTGGATGATCAGCTTGGTGCGATCTTCACCGGCGCGACCGCCGCGGCGGAGGGCAAGGACATTGGCTTTGCGCTGATGAACGACCACGTGCTGGCGACCCAAGCGGGCCGCGCCCTCAACGTGGTGTCGCCTTTGCTCGAAGCCGCGCTCAACGATCCCAACACCGCCGAGACCATCACCTTCGGGCCATTGCCCAGCGTCGAATACCCCGAACTGGCCGACGACGGCGCTGCGGTTCAACGTTGGCGACCCGATGTCGCCGATTCGGCTGACGCTGAACTCTGACGCGCCGAGCAGGAGCGGCGCACGCCGGCGAGCCCGACGGCCTAGTCGAAATGAGCCACGATGGGCACGTGGTCGGACGGCTTGTCCATGGCGCGCGCGTCGCGGTGGATGGCGATCCCGGCAAGTCGGTCCGCAGCCTGGGGACTGCACACAATGTGATCGATGCGGATGCCTTTGTCTTTGGGCCACGCGCCGCCTTGATAATCCCAGAATGTGTACTGGTGCGCACGATTGTCGAGCGCCTCATAGGCGTCCACAAACCCGTGCCAGAGGAGGGCCTTGTACGCGGCCCGGCTGGCCGGCTGAAACAGGGCGTCCTCGGCCCAGGCGGCCGGATCGTGCACATCCACATCGCGCGGGATCACGTTGTAGTCGCCGGCCAGGACCAAACTCTCTTCGTGCCCGCGCAGCATCGCGGCGTGTTTCTCCAGCCGCTTGAACCACTGGAGTTTATAGGGGAATTTCGCGCTGTCGACGGGATTGCCGTTGGGCAGATAGATCGACGCGACCCGGAAGGGCGCAACGTCGGCGGGCGCAATGAACGCTTCAATGTAACGCGCCTGGTCATCCCCGTCGTCGCCGGGCAGGCCCCGACGAACATCCTCCATGGGAAATTTCGACGCGATGGCCACGCCATTGTAGCTCTTCTGGCCAAACACCGCCGTTGAATAGCCCATGGCTTCGATTTCAAGCCGGGGAAACTTGTCATCAACGCACTTGATCTCTTGCAGACATGCGATGTCGGGCTGGGCGGCCTCAAGCCACGCCGTGACCGTCGGCAGTCGCGCGTTGATGGAATTCACGTTCCACGATGCGATGGAGACGCTCATGGCTCACCGGCGCGCAAGACGTGCGGGGCGATGGGGCTTAGATCCGGTCGAAATCATCAAGATCCGACGCCCCCCATTGACCGGCTGACGATCGTGATGCGCGCGAAGGCGCTGGCGCGCGCTGGCGACCATTGGCGCGGCCGTAGTTGGCGCCATGGGGATCGCGCATGGGCTCAGGCTCGCCGAGCAGCGCATCCTCAAGCACGGCCGACAAATTGGCGGTGGCGCGGGCTTGACGGGCCAGCTCGCCGCGGACAGCGCCAAGATCCTTGATGACGTCGGCCATCCACAACAAACCAAGCCCCGGCATCGTCAAGATGATGCCCGCCGCCGCCGCGGCTGCGAACGCCAGATAGGTGTATCCCGGCGGCACATGGCCTTGATCGAACGCGTAGAGCGTGCCGAACACCGCGCTGGCCAAGCCAGCGCACAGCGCAATCAAACCGAGGACCGTCAGGTAAAACCCGCTTGCACGCGTTTGCATGCCCCATCTCCCATCGCTTATGCGTCGAATTGCTCACGTGTTAGCACGAGCGGGGTGCAAAAGGGTAGGCCGGGTTTGGCCCCGCCTTCGGGGCCCAGGGCGCGCCCGAGTTAAAGTGAGAAACTGACTCCGCAACCGCACGCGGCCGTGGCGTTGGGATTACGCACTTGAAAGGCGGCCCCCAAAAGACTGTCCACAAAGTCAATTTCCGACCCCGCGATCAGAGGCAACGAGGTCACATCAATCAACGCCTCGGCGCCGTCGCGTGCGATCACCACATCATCGTCCGCTTTGGCGTCTTCCAGGGCAAAGACGTAGGAAAACCCAGAACACCCGCCGCCTTTGACGCCGACACGCAGGTATCTCTTGCCCTCACTGGTCGCCACTTTGGCGATTTGGCGGGCCGCCGCTTCAGTCAAGGTTACGTCGGGCAGATTGTTGGGCGCCATGCGTATTCCTACCTTTGCGAATCCATCGAGTTCACCGTACCAAGAGATATGGTGGTGGTTTCGAAAGCACAATCGTCTGACGAAGCGTCAGGCCTGCGCCCCCCGCGCCCTGGCGCGCCCTGGCGCGCGCCGTACGCCAGTGATCCGTGGGCCACGCGTGGGCGCGTGCGACCCGAGCCGGAGAGTGCGACGCGAAGCGAATTCCAACGCGACCGCGACCGTATCATCCATTCCTCCGCCTTCCGACGCTTGAAGCATAAGACCCAAGTGTTTGTCGCCCATGAAGGCGATGATTATCGAACGCGCCTGACCCATTCGCTGGAGGTGGCTCAGATCGCTCGATCGGTGTCGCGCGCGCTCGGCCTTGACGAGGATCTGGCCGAGGCCTTGGCGCTCGCCCACGATCTTGGACACCCGCCCTTTGGACACGCCGGAGAGACCGCGTTGGCCGAGGCGATGGCCGACTTTGGCGGCTTTGACCATAACGCCAACACGCTTAGGATCGTGACTGAGCTTGAAGCGCGCTATGTCGAATTCGATGGCCTCAACCTCACATGGGAGACCCTTGAGGGGATCGTGAAGCACAACGGCCCGGTGATCACCGATGAGGACGACGCGGCCGACTTACCCTGGGCGCTGACGTCGTATGCCGGCTGGCGCGATCTGGATTTGTCCACCCATGCCGGCCCTGAAGCGCAAGTCGCCGCCCTGGCTGACGACATCGCCTACAACAACCATGACATCGACGATGGTCTGCGGGAGGGGCTGTTCGAGCTGGCCGATTTGCGTGACATTCCGCTGATTGGTCCGGTGATCGCCGAGGTTGAGGGGGCTCATCCCGGTGCGGATCCCGACCGGCTGATCCATGGCGCCGTGCGTCGTTTGATTGGACGCATGGTCGAAGATTGCCTGACGGAAACCCGCGCACGGCTCGCCCGCTTGGCGCCGCACTCGGCCGATGAGGTGCGTGCGCTGGATCAACCGATCGTGGCCTTTTCCACCGAATTGCTCGCCCAAGAGCAGGATTTGCGCACATTCTTGTTCGAGAATATGTACCGGCATTACAAAGTGAATCGCACCATGAGCCGCGCCAAGCGCATTGTGCGCGAGCTGTTCGAGGCGTTTTTGAAGGAGCCAGAATTGCTGCCGACACGCCTGCGCGCCAAAGCGTCTCAAGCCCAAGACGAGACAACCGCGCGTGTTGTGGCCGACTATATCTCTGGCATGACTGACCGCCTGGCGATGGCTGAACACCGCAGATTGTTCTCACTGGAAATCGAACCTTAACACCTGGGGCGAAGGATCCAACACACGCCATGAACAGATACGCTCACGACTCCTGGGACCGCGTCTCCCGCTCGCAAGCCGGCTTCGGCGATGCGATGCCTGTGGAGCGTGAGCCGACCCGTGGGCGCAAGCGCGGCCCGCTGGTGCTGGCGGTCGGCTTTGGCGTGTTTGCTGTGTTTTCAGGCGTGATCTGGCAGGCTTACAGCCAGGGCGTGCGCGAGGGCGGTCGAGAGGGTCCGCCATTGATTGCGGCCGAACAAGACGAATTCAAAACCCGGGCTGGCGACGGCGTCGTGCGGTCCGCCGGCGCCGACCTTGAAGTCTACAACAGCTACAACGCTGGCTCGCCTCCGAACGACTCCGCGTCCGAAGCGTTGAGCGCGCTGCGCACCGGCTCCAGTGCGCCCACACAGAATGCGTCGCCATCGGTGAACGCGAGCGAACCGGTCGCCGAGACGCCGGCCAATGTCGATCCGGTCATCGTGGAGCCCGAGCTAACACCGACGCCCACACCAACACCGACCCCCACACCCACGCCGACGCCGTCTCCACCCGCGCCCGCGCCCACGCCGACCGCGACACCCACGCCGGCGCCCCAACCCGCCGCACGGGAGCTGACCCCCGCGGCGACAAGCCAATCCCCGATCGCCACCTCGCGCCTGGCGCCCACCGATGACGCGTTCGCAGAGCGCTTGCGGGCCTTGCAAGACGGCCCCAACGACCCGGTGGCGCTTAACCCCGACGACATAGAGGTGATGCAAGACGCCATGCCATCCACCACTGCCGATGGTGCGTTCGCGGTGCAGATCGCCTCGTTTCGCTCCCAGCGCACCGCAGGGGATGCTTGGGTGCAGTTGCGGGCTCGCTTTCCCGATTTGTTGGGTGTACGCGAGCCAGAGATTGTGTTCGCTGATTTGGGCGGTCGCGGCGTCCGCTATCGGTTGCGCATGCCCGGATTTGCCGAGCGCGCGCCCGCCGAGAGGTTCTGCGCCATGCTGCGCGAACGCGAACAAGAGTGCTTAGTGGTTCGACGCTGATGACGCGTGCGTGTATTCTTGGGTGTGAAGGAACCAGCGTTGGCGTTGGCGAGCGAGACTTCTTGCGTGAGGCCGACCCGTGGGCGATCATCCTCTTCGGCCGCAATATCCAAAACCCCGAGCAAGTGCGCCGTTTGACGGGTGATTTGCGTGAGGCGCTTGGCCGCAACGCGTTGATTTTTGTCGACCAAGAAGGGGGCAGGGTCCAGCGCCTCAAACCGCCCCATTGGCGCGCAGCCCCGCCTGCGGCCACATTTGGCGCGTTGTACGCAAGCGACCGCGAAGCCGCCATCGAAGCGGTGCGGCTGAACCACCGCCTCATGGCCGCCGAGCTCTACGACGTTGGGATCGACGCCACGTGTGCGCCGGTGCTTGATCTGCCCACGGCGGCGGCCGATCCGGTGATTGGCGATCGTGCGTTGAGCAGCGATCCTGAGATTGTCGCGGTCTTGGGGCGGGCTGCGCTCGAAGGGTTAGCGGCCGGCGGGGTGTGCGGCGTCATCAAACACATACCAGGTCACGGCCGCGCAACGGCCGACAGCCATGTGGCGCTGCCTCATGTCGAGGCTCCGTTGTTTACGCTGGACCATACCGATTTTGCGCCCTTCCGCGCGCTGGCGGATGCGGCGCTGATGGCTATGACGGCCCACGTCGCCTTCGCCGCGGTGGAGAAAGATCAGCCCGCCACGGCGTCACGGGCTGTGTTCACCTCGGTGATCCGGGGCGCCATTGGCTTTGATGGGTTGGTGATGGGCGACGATTTGTCTATGGCGGCGTTGCACGGCGGGCTGGAAGCGCGGGTCCGGGCTAGCCTGGACGCTGGGTGCGACGTGGTGATGCATGGCAATGGCCGCTTGCAAGGCGAACGTGAGACCGGCTCGGCCCTGCGCGCGGAACTGGAAACCGTCGCGGCGGCGAGCGCTGTGTTGGCCGGCGATGCGTTGGCCCGCGCGCAAAAGGCGCAGGCCGCGCGCCGTGTCCCAGAGCCCTTTGATCCTAAAGCGGGATTGGCGCGTTTGAACGCGCTGTTGGCGGCTGGCGGCGAGCAGGCGTGAGCCATGCTCCTGGAACGATCCTGGCGCGGCGCATTGAACTGAGCGCGCCCGCAGAGTACCTATGGAACAACTGCAAAGGAGAGCGCGATGTCGCCTGGACCGTGGCAGCTGCTAATCATCTTGGTGCTTGTGCTGTTGCTGTTTGGCGGGCGCGGCAAGATTTCGTCGATTATGGGTGATATGGCGCGCGGCATATCAAGCTTCCGCAAGGGCTTGCGCGAGGAGGACGCCGAGGCCGAGCCCTCAACGCCGCCAAAGGCCATCGAAGATCAAACGCCAGAACGACGGGCCAGCGAAAAGCGCACCGAAACCCGCGCCAAGTCATAGGTTAACGTTATGGTTCCCGGCGTTGGCCTCACCGAACTGCTGGTGCTCGCCGTGGTCATGCTGCTTGTTCTTGGCCCGCGAGAGCTGCCATTGATGATGCGCCGGCTGGGCCAGGTGTACCGCAAGGTGCGCCAAATGGGGCGTGAGTTTCAACGCGGGTTTGATGAGTTGGGCCGCGAACTTGAGATGGACGAGCTGCGCAAAGAAGTTCAGCGGCTGAAAACCGGCGACTTTGAAGAAACCCGGTCCATCGCCCGTGATCTTGATGCGGTGAGCGATGATATGCGCTCCGTTGAGCGCGACACGCCGCCGGCCGCGCTTGGCGCGGTCGGATCGCGCGCTGATCTGCGTCCCAGCGGCGCGGACGCTTCGGGGGCGGGCAAACCTGCCCTCAGTCCGTCTGAGCCCCATGATGACGAGGACGCAGCAACCCAACCGCTGGACGCCAAGGTTCCTGGACGGTGAGCGGCCCGTCCAAAGCGCTGGAGCCGAGCATTGCTCAGCCCAACGACGATGAAGTCGAGGCGAGCCGGGCGCCGTTGCTCGATCATTTGGTCGAGTTGCGCAAACGTCTCTTGGTGTGTGTGGTCACGGTCGTTCTCGGATTTGTGGGCTGCTTTTTCTTTGCCGATCATATTTATCGTTTTCTTGTGAGGCCGTTCTACGACGCCGGCGACCGATCAGGCACGATTGACATGGAAGACCTGCGGTTGGTTTTCACAGGGCTTGAATACTTTTTTTCAAAACTTCGCCTCGCGCTGTTTGGTGGGATTGTTCTCTCTGTCCCGATCCTTGCATTTCAAGTCTATGCGTTCGTCGCGCCCGGTTTGTACAAAAATGAACGCGCGGCCTTTTTACCATTTTTGATGGTGTCGCCAGTTCTCTTCATCGCCGGAGCGTCCTTAGTATACTATTTTATTTTACCACAGGTGCTCGGTTTCGCACTCAACCAGCAGTATCCGGGCGGCGAGGGTGAGGTCAGCATTGAGCTGTTACAGAGCGTCTCTGACTACCTTAACCTTGTCACGACACTGATCTTGGCCTTCGGCTTCGCCTTTCAGTTGCCGGTGATCCTGACCTTGTTGGCGCGCGTGGGCTTAATCACCTCGCAGACGCTGATCAAGTCATGGAAGTACGCCTTGGTGGGCATCTTCGTCGTCGCGGCGTTTTTGACCCCGCCTGATCCCATCTCACAGATTGGTCTCGGCCTGTGCGTGTTTGCGCTTTATTGGCTCTCGGTGTTGTCGGTTTGGTTCATGGAAAAGCGTCACGATGAGGCGTGGAGCGGCGAGGGGACGCCGCCAGACGGGTCCAAGCCGGCCAAACCGGACAGTGAACCGAGCTCGTAAGGCCGTCCGATCGCCGCGCGGTGTCTATGGACGCGCGGCATCGCAGCGAGGTATGAGGCCCCCTCACAGCACCCACAGGTCCGATAATGCATGACATCAAGGCTGTCCGCGCCAACCCAGAAGCGTTCAACACCGCCCTCAAAGCGCGCGGAATCGCCGATCCTCAGGCCGAGCGTTTGATCGCCTGGGATGACGCCTTCAAGGCCGCGCGCACGGCGGCGCAGGACGCTCAAACCCAGCGCAATACGGCGTCTAAGCAAATCGGCAAAGCCAAAGCGGCCGGCGACGACGCTGAATTCAACCGCCTGCGTGATGAGGTGGCGCGCCTCAAAGAGGTGATGGAGGTTGAAGACAACAAAGCCAAACAGGCCGAAACTGAGCGCGATCTCCTGCTCGCGAGCTTGCCGAACACCGCCCTAGACGGTGTTCCTGTGGGTGAAGACGAGGCCGCCAACGAGGAGGTCTCCGCCCGCCGCCACGGCGCGCCGACATCGCTGGGATTTACAGCCCGAGACCACGTCGCTCTTGGCGAGGCGCTCGGCGCCATGGACTTCACCACCGCGGTCGCCATGTCCGGCGCGCGTTTTGCGCTGTTGAAGGGTCCGCTTGCGCGGCTTGAACGTGCGCTCGGCGCGTTCATGCTCGATCTGCACACCCAACAGCATGGCTACACCGAGGTCAGCCCGCCCTATTTGGTGCGCCCCGATGCCCTCTTTGGGACCGGCCAGCTGCCTAAGTTTGAACAAGACGTCTTCAAAGCGGGCGACGATCACTATCTGGTGCCCACCGCCGAAGTGCCGCTCACCAATATGGTGCGCGAACAGATCCTGGCTGAAGCCGACGTGCCGCTCCGGCTGACGGCGTTAACGCCATGTTTTCGGTCCGAGGCGGGCAGTGCGGGGCGCGACACGCGCGGGATGATCCGCCTACACCAGTTTCAAAAGGTGGAGCTGGTGTCCATCACCCGGCCAGAGGAGTCTGACGCCGAGCTGGAGCGCATGACGGACTGCGCCCAAGAGGTGCTCAAGCGCCTGGATCTGCCGCATCGCGTGCTGGAGCTTTCGACCGGCGACATGGGGTTTTCCGCTCGCCGCACTTACGATCTGGAAGTGTGGCTCCCCAGCCAAGACACCTATCGTGAGATTTCCTCATGTTCGACCTGCGGTGATTTCCAGGCGAGACGGATGCAAGCTCGCATGCGCCGGGAGGAGGATCGCACGCTGGACTTTGTCCACACGCTGAATGGATCGGGCGTGGCGGTTGGACGTTGTCTGTTGGCGCTGATGGAGAACGCTCAGACCGAACGGGGCGATATCGTGATCCCGCCGGCGTTGCGGCCCTATATGGACGGCGCCGAGCGCATCAACGCACAGCCTGTCAGCGACGACGTCGATCACGAACGCCCTCGCCAACAGGCTGAATAGAAATCAGCAAGACGTGACTAAGCCTCGGTGTCGCCCGTGGCCTGCGCCGCGGCCAGCGCGGTATCGACCGCCTCAAGCAAGGCCGGCTGCAACGCGTCGCGATTGATCAGATTGCCCGCGCCATAGGTGGCGATGAGCGCGCCGTCATGGCCGATCAGAACCTTGTTGAAGTTCCATCCCGGAAAATCAGCATCCCCGGTGGCCTCGCGCACCCAATCGTAGAACGGGTGGCTCGTCTCACCGCCAGCGCTCTTCACGGGCGTGATGGCTGTGAGCGGAAAGTCCAGATTGAATTGAACTTCGCAGAACTCCTTCACAGCGGCCTCGTCAGCCAACTCCTGGTTGAATGAGTTGGACGAAACGCCGATCACAACCAGGCCGTTGTCCCGGTGGCTCGACCACAGGTTCTGCAGCGCCGAGTACTGCGGCGTGTATCCACACCGGGATGCTGTGTTGACAAGCAATACAACGCGTCCAGCGTAGGCGTTCAGGGGCAATTCCTCCCCATTGATGGCGGTGAAGGTGAACTCATGTGCTGTGCGATCATCATCAGCGTACACCGGTGTACCAATGGTGGCGCCGAACAGACCAAGCGCTGCAAAGACACGTTTCATTTCTTTGGCCTCACTAACCCAGGTGATTGTCCCAGAGCACGTTGGATAGGCTCTAACTTCGACCTTAGTTTAAAAAACATCACCAACGCCAAACAAGCTCTGCTCCCAGCAGTAGAATGTGTTAAGCTGGCGAGCGATTTCCAGGCGAGGGAGTAAATTATGGATAGGGGCGTGCCCGCCGACGACGGGGACACAAGATCCGAAGAGCCAGGTGTTCGCGCCAAGGGCGTGGTGAAGTGGTTTGATACAACAAAAGGTTTTGGTTTTCTCGAGCAGACGAAGCCCGATTGCGGAGGCGACGTGATGCTGCACATCTCTAAGTTGCGCGCCGCAGGATTTGGTGAGCCCACGGACGGCGCCATTGTCGATTGCGACGTGGTCCGCAGTGGTAAGGGGCTTCAAGCGCGCACCGTCTACGACGTCCAAGAAAGCGCGCTCACGGCCGGCGCAGGCGCGCCGCCGCGCTCAGGATCCGATGTGCGCACACCGCCCGGCGGCCCTTTTGAGCGCGTCACCTGCAAATGGTTCAACCGCAGCAAGGGCTATGGCTTTGTGAACCGGACCAATGCGAGCGAGGATGTCTTCATCCACATTGAAACGCTCCGCCGCGCAGGGTTGGACACTCTGGATACCGACCAGCCCATCATGGTGCGTTGTGGCGAAGGCCCCAAGGGCGTTGTGGCGGTCGAAGCCCGCGATCTCACTCTTGACGATCAAGACGGCGAAGACGAGCAATCCTAGCCTGACCATCTTCCCATGCGCCGCTGAAGCCTATCGCCAATCTGGCGCAGTTGGGTTATGTCCCGGCTATGACACTCATGTTTGCCCTGCGCACGGTCTGCGCATCCCTCATCGCCATAAGCGCCGCGGTCCCGGCGGCGCTCGGCCAAGACGAAACCGATCAAGACGATCTGGTCGCGGACATGTGGCCGCGCACGCTGGAAGAAGCGCGTCATCGCCTTGCCCTTGAGGGGTGTCCCGAGCCGACCGAGCAGGTGACGTATCGTGGTCCCATCGACCTCACCGTCAACACCGCGCAGGGCGACTTTGTGTTCAAGACCGACATCGCCATGACCAGGGTCCAGCGCGCTAATGGAATGAAGTTCCGCACCGAGATCGCGCCCGATCAGGCGATGCTGTTCATTGATCGCACCGACCAAATCCAATCGTTCTGGATGAAGGACACCTGCGTCTCGCTGGACCTCATTTGGATCCGCAGCGACTGGACTGTGGCGGGGATGTCCGAGAACGCCGTGCCGCTGAACGCCAATCCTGACGATCGGCTGCTGTCCGAAGAGCCGGTGCGCTATGTGCTGGAGATCCCGGGCGGGCGGGCTGCGGAAATCGGCCTGCAGCCGGGTGATCGCATTGCCTTCGGGCGGTCCTCAGCCGACGGCTAACCCGCCTTCGCCGGTGACGATGATGCGGTCGAGCCCGCCGTCCCGCACGCAACCGCGAAAATGGTGACGGCAGCGCGGCAGGATGGCCAGACGGACAAGCGGCTCAAGCCCTCGCGCGCGCGCCGCCTGTGTCATCGCGACCGCCCAACGTTCCGCGCGTGTGCGCCGGTCGCGACCTTGTTGAGCGTTAATGGCCGGACCTGAGCGCGTGGCCGGGTCTGGCGCGTCGTCGAATTCCCCAACGCACACGTGCACGGGCCGTTGCAGCACGTCGACCAAACCCTCGGCGCACGCCGCGCCCCAATCGCGCGTCCCGCGTTCTGGCGGGCCAAATCCGTAGGGAAACGCTGCGGCGTCAGGGAAGGTGTACCAGCCCGCCGACGAGACCGTCAGCCTGAGCACGCGCGCAGGATGCAACAGCGCAAAACGATGGGCGAACTGCCCACCGCCCGAGAACCCGGCGAGCTCAAAGGAGGACCCGCTCACGTGTCCCTCGCGCACCAGGTGATCCCAGAGCGCCAGCAGCGCCTGGTCGGCGCGCCCCTTAACGACCGCCTGTTGATAGCGCGGCCAGTCGGTCCGATCGAACAGCGGGGCGATCACCACACGGCCAAAACGCGCGGCGAGCGGGCCCAACAATTCAGCTTGCTCGCGCGCGTTGCGCAAAATTCCATGCACTGCGACGATCGCCGGAGCGGCCGGATCCACTGCGTTCGGCGTTGCACGCCAATGGGGAAGCAAACCAGGTCCGCCAGGCGCGCTCACCAGCGCAAACCCCGACGGCGCGATCGAGACGGTCATGGGTCGGCCCTCCTTGGGCCTTTCACGTTAGGTGATGGATGGGCCAACAATGGGGCCGAGCAACCGTCTCGCATGGGGCGTACGCCAGCCCTTGGCGACGTCGCTCGTGCGAGCGCGCCAGCTTAGTGGCTCCAAGGCTGCTTGCGCGAAAAGGCAAAGTTGTCCGCATACGATTTGATCACGCGCTTGCGCTCTTTGGGCTCAACCACCCTGTGGGGAATGTTGCGCTCGCGGGCATAGGCGATGGCGGCCCCACGCGTGTCAAAGTGCAGTTGGATTTGGCTGCGGGTTTCCGCGCTCGAGGTCCAACCCATAAGCGGATCAATGGATTTGGCGAGCTCACGCTCAAACTCCAGCACCCAGCGCTTGGTTTTCGCGTGTCCCGATTGCATGGCGGTGCGTGTCGGACGATAGATCTTTGCGAACATCTGGCTACTCTTCAAAGCCCGTTTGCTCTCATATAGCGATATGCGTCGAGCAGGGCTATGCCTCGTCGAAACCAATGAGGGACCTTTATGATCGCACCATCCTCGCCAATGGCTGCCCGCCCACGGAACTTCGCCCCATGACAACGACTGCTGAGCACATCACCGCCTTTGAGCAACGCCGCCTGACCCGCCCAGACGGGGTTGGGTTGGCCTACCGGGTCTACCAGCCCAACCAAGCCGCGGCGAGCCAAGCGCCGGTCTTGTGCCTGAACGGTCTCACGCGGAACGCCCGCGACTTTGATGAGCTCGCCCCCATGATCGCCGGCCTTGGCCGCACCGTCATTGTGGCCGAACAGCGCGGTCGCGGCCTGTCGGATCGCGACCCCAACCCCCAGAACTACGCCATTCCCGTGTATGTCGATGACATGATCGCGCTGCTTGATGCCGAGAACGCCTCCGCGGCGGTGTGTGTCGGCACCTCGATGGGCGGGCTCATCACCATGAACATGGCGCGCGCCGAGCCGGGGCGGGTGGCTGCGGCCGTGATCAACGACACTGGTCCTGATCTGTCGCGCCCGGGCCTTGAACGCATCGCCGCTTATGCGCCGCACACGCCAACGGTCGCCGACTGGCAAGCGGCGGCGGCCTACGCCCACGAAATCAATGGAGTCGCGTTTCCCGATGAGACCGACCCGGCGTTCTGGCGACAATTCGCCGAGCGATTGTTCATTCAAGACCCTAGCGGTGAGCTGAGGCTGGACTATGACCCCGAGATTGCGCGCCAACTCGCCAGCGCCGACATCACGCCCGTCGACCTGTGGCCCGCGTTCGAGGCGCTGCGCGACGTGCCGACGCTGTTGGTGCGCGGCGAGCTGAGCGATTTGGTGTCGGCCGAAACCGCCGTGCGCATGCAGACGGCCAAAACCGACCTGGAAGTCGTGGAAGCCAAGCGCATCGGCCACGCCCCGTTCATGACCGAAGCCGATGTGTGGCCTGTGGTGGCCGCGTTCATAAACCGCGCGCCGTGATCTTGCAGCCTCGTGCATTGACGCGTAGAACCCGGTTTCCGTCGGAGCGTAGCGCAGCCTGGTAGCGCATCTGGTTTGGGACCAGAGGGTCGCAAGTTCGA
>CAZADA010000017.1:0-35592 GCA_964483775.1 uncultured Caulobacterales bacterium | reverse complement strand
GGCAAGGAAGTGAACGGCGAGCAGTGCGGCTGCGATCAGCAGCGCCAGGTCAGTGCTCTCGCGGCGATAGGAGTCAAACGAATCGATATCCCCAATGGCGGAACCTGGAGCCGCCATCAAAAATGGGGCGATGAAATAGCAAATGATGGCGGACAAGATGCCGTTGAAGCCGCCGGTGTTGAGAAACCAAGAGAGCGCTCGAGCGGCGTCGCCGCCACGCTCGAGGCTAGCAAATGTCAAGTCAATAACGATAGATCCAACGGTTGAAGAAATAATAAAGATAACGATAAGAAGAAAGACGACGACTAAAATGACACCCAGGACTCGCAAGAACGAGCCTGCGCTCACATCAACACCCGCGTCCACTGCGATCCGAACCAGCAGAGTGCGGTGCCAAGCATACACCAGGATGGCGTAACAGAAGACAAAAATGGGGATGATGATCAGCCCAAGCATGGCGTACGAGTTTGGCTTGTCCGGCGCCGAGACACTGATCTGATCGAGACCAAAGGCCGCGGCTACTGTCAGCGCTCCGGCAAGCACCGTGAGCACCGCGATCAGTCCCACGCCGACATGCAAGTGTCGAATGGTTGAGCCCGTCGCGCCCACAAACAGCCCGGTGAGAGACACCCGATAAAGCGCGCCGTTCTTCGCGCGCTTTGTGATGGGCGAGAGCGCAGCCATGGTGATGATGGCGGCGACGACGAGCCCAAAACCGCCCGTCGACACGACGGCGTACCAGATCTCCGCCATCGGTGTGTCCTCCGGCCTCCGGCCCATCCATCGCCACACTAAAGGCGGCGGGGCCGGCGAACACCCCCTCGCCAAATCGGCAGATGCGGCCTAGTGTCCCGCGCTTTGTTTGCGGCCCGGCCGTGTGCGGCTGGTCTGCGAGAGGGAAGAGGCGCCGCTATGACTCAATCCGCTGAAAGCGCCGATCCCCGTCGCGACACGGTCACAAGCGCCATGGAAGCGCACGATCCGTCCGCCGCCGAGATCGCCGCCCTCGCCGAAGCGGTGCGCGCTGGCGATACACTGGCCTTCCAACGCGCCATCGAGCCGATGCACCCCGCCGATGCGGCCAACCTTCTGGATTTTTTGCCCGAAGACGACGTCGCGGCGGCCGCCGAGCTTGCCCCAAACGCATTCACCGCTGAACTCGTCATTGAGTTGGCCGAAGACGCCCGCACCGCGGTCCTGGACACGCTGACGGTCGAGCACATCGCCGGCTTTCTCGAGGCGATGGACAGTGACAATGCGGTGTACTTGGCCGAGGCGCTGCCCGAACCGCGGCGGGCCGCCGTGTTCGCCCGTCTTGACCCTCAGGTTCGGCGCACATTGACGACCGCGCTGGCGTTTGACGAGGAAACCGCGGCGCGGTTGACCCAGCGTGAGGTCGTCGCCGCGCCTGAGTTTTGGTCGGTTGGCCAAGTGCTTGAGTTCCTTCGCGCCGCTGACGACGATGATATGCCCGAGACGTTTTTCGAGATTTATGTCGTCGACCCAGGGTTTAAGCCCGTCGGGGCCGTCAGTTTATCGCGCGTCTTGCGCAGCCCGCGTGAGGCCATTTTGCGGGACCTGATGACGCCGCCGCCGGTCTTGATCGAGCCCGATGTCGATCAAGAAGACATCGCCCACGTCTTCCAAAAGTACCGCCTGGCCCAGGCCCCGGTGGTGGATGAAGCCGGGCGCTTGGAAGGCATGATCACCATTGATGATGTGGTCGAAGTGATCCAGGGGGAAACGGCGGAAGACCTGCTCGCCCTCGCCAATGTGAGCGATGTGGGCGCGGCGCGCGGGGTGTGGCGTCAGTTCAGCGCCCGGGCCCCTTGGTTGTTGCTCAATCTGTTGACAGCCCTGTTGGCCTCGGCCGTCATCGCCCTGTTCGAGACGACGCTGGAGCGCATTGTGGCGCTGGCGATCCTCATGCCGATTGTCACAGCTCTCGGCGGCAATGCGGGAGGTCAGGCCCTCGCAGTGGCTGTCCGCAGTTTGGCGGCGCGCGAACTCACCGCCGCCAATGCGCCAAAGATGATTGCGCGCGAGGCCATGACGGCCATCGCCAACGGTGTTGTGATCGCCAGCCTGCTCGCCATCGCTGCTGGGATGTGGTTTTCAAGTGTCACCATTGGGCTTGTCATCGGCCTGGCGATGATGGCGAACTTTTTGTGCGCCGGCTTAGCGGGGATCATGGTGCCCCTAGCGCTGCGCCGGGCGGGCGCGGATCCAGCGGTGGCCTCCTCGGTTTTTGTCACAACGCTGACCGACGTAGTAGGCTTCTTTGTGTTTCTTGGTTTGGCGACGATGGTGCTGATCTAAAGAGGATGGTGATGATGGCGATCAAACGCTTTGGACTTCTGGCGCTGGCGGGCGCGCTGGCCATGGTCGCAACGCCGAGCTTCGCCCAAAGCGGCGAATGGCGCAGCGCCGCGGGTTTGGTGCAGCCCCGTTCTGGCTTGGCGGCCGCCGCGCTCGACGGTCGTGTGTACGCCATTGGCGGAGAGGGCTTGGTCGCCCCGCACGCCGACGTTGAGGTTTATGATTTCGACTTTGATCTGTGGCGCGCACAAACGCCCTTGCCCGAGGGGCGCGCCCAGTTTGGCCTCGCAGCCTTTGGCGGCCAGCTCTACGTTGTCGGCGGCCAGTCCGAAGACTTGGGCGCCTTGGCCGAGGTGTTGGCGCTCAGCAGCGCTGGCGGGCAATTCGAACGCTGGACGCCTGTGGCTGAACTGCCTTCGCCGCGCGCAGGTCACGGCGTGGCCGTGGCGGGCGACTTTTTGTTCGCTGTGGCCGGCTCGGCGGAGGGCATTGATCGCTACGATCCCGTGGCCAACGTCTGGGAACGCTCGGCTGCCCCGCGCGAAGTGGCGCGCGTCGGCGCGGCCGTGGTGGGGCTCGGTGATGAAGTATTCGTGCTGGGCGGTGTGATCAACGGCGCCGCAACTGCCCGCGTCGACATTTACGATACGACGAGCGAGACCTGGAGCCGCGGACCTGACTTGCCCGCCCCGCGACGCGGCATGGGCGCGGTGGTTATGGACAACACGGTCCACATCATCGGCGGCGGCGACGCCATGGGCCGCAACGTCACGGCCGACCATTTTGCGCTCATCGATGGGGCGTGGCGACGCCAGGGATCACTGCCGGGACCGCGGGTGAATCTGGCCGCCGTCTTCGCCCGTGATCAAATTGTGGTTGTGGGCGGTGGTTTGGGCGGCGGCTTTCTGGCCTCGTTCACGGCGACCGATCAGGTCGACATCTTTCGTCCGGCCGCTTCGGGAGCGTCGGCAACGCCATGACGGGCTCGCAGGGCGCGACGCCGGGAACAGCCTCGAAGCCCGCCGCGACCGGCCCGCACACCGCGATGCGGGCTTCGCTGGAACCGGGCGGTGCGACCCGCGGCGCGGCCAGCTCAAACAATCCCGCGCCCGCGCGGACTGGACGCCGGGTGAGTTCGGCCGGACTGGCGTTCATCAAGCGCTTTGAGGGGTTCTTGGCGACCGCAGCGCCCTTGCCCGATGGCCGTTGGGTGATCGGCCACAGCCACATCATGCCAGGCCCCGAAGTTGCCGAGATCGACCATGAAGGCGCCGAGGCGCTGTTGCGCGATGACCTGGAAGCCATTGAGGGCGTGCTCGAGGCGGTGGTGTTCGCCCCCCTGAGTCAAAGCCAGTTTGATGCGTTGGTGTCGCTCGCCTTCAACATTGGTCTGGCGCAGTTTCGTTCCAGCGCCGTGCTGCGCGCCCTCAATGCGGGCCGTGCGCTGGACGCAGCCGCCGCGTTTGACGAGTGGCGTTATGCGCTGGTGGACGGCGGGGTCTGTGAGATGGAGGCGTTGACCCGGCGGCGGGCCGCCGAACGCGCCCTGTTTCTGCAGGTTGAAGACGGCGTGGTGTTGGCGCCGACCGCGCGCCTGGCTCCGGTGCGTTTTGTCGCTGAGGAGCGCCCATCGGCCGAGCAACACCCGGCTCCGTCCGAGAACGCCGCTCGGTTGTTGGCCCAACGTTTCGCCCCGCGTGAGGCGCTGAACCGCGTACGCAGCATCTTGGGCGAGGCGGTGACGTTAACGCGCACTGCGCCGGCGGCATGGCGCGCGCATCGCGCTCGCCTGCGCGAACAGGCGGCCGGTTCTGATGTCGCCCCGGCCGGCAATGACGCCAACAATCCCGCTGAGACGCCATCGCTCGTGGAGCGTGTGCGCGCGCGCCATGCGAGCCTGTTGGCGTTTGCATTGGGGGTGATCTTGATGGTTGGCGCGAGTTTTGAGCTCAGCGCTTTGGTCGATCAACCTGGGGCGAACGCCTGGTGGCGCGCGGTCTTGGCCGGCGGGTTGATGATTGCGGTATTGAGCGCATACGGCCTGTGGCGCACGCTGCAAACCACGCCTGATGAGGTGTTCGAGCGGCTTAAAACAGCGTGGCGGGCGGCGCGGGGATCGCGTGATCCAGGGTGACATAGGCCCGGGGTGCTACAGGCGGCGGGCGCCACAGGCCCGGCTTGATACAGGCGATGTCTCGCCAGACCGATGAAGTTCGGCTAGGGTTTCAAGCATAGAGTTGGCAAGGCCAATGATGACAGGGGGAAGAGGTCGATGGCGGGGCTCGACACACGATTGTTCACAGTTTCGGCCATGGCTGTGGCCTGGGCGTTTTTGATTATGCCGAACCCGCCTTTCGCCACGATGGTGGGCGAGGGAGGCGCTGGCGCTCCTGCACAAGAGGACACAGGCGCCGCGGGCGATGGCGTGGTGAGCGACGGCGCGGCAACGGGCCCAACCGCCACACCCACCCCAACACCGACGACCGCGCCGAGCCCAACGCCGACACCAAGCCCAACGCCCACCGCAACGCCGAGCCCGACGCCCATCGCCTCCCCCACGCCAGCGCCGGTCGCGTCGCCAACGCCGACAAGCGAACCATCGCCTGCAAACGATGACGCCGAACCGCCAGCCGATGCTGGCCAGGCCGAAACCGAGGATACGCAAGACGAGGGCGATGCTCCGGCCCCGTCGCCTGCCCCCACCGCGACGCCAGAGGACGAGGCCGACAGCCAACCCGCAACCGATCAAGATGGTCTGTCGATCCTGTGTTCAGGAGGTCCGCAAGAGCGCATCGCGCCGCCCTTTGATGGCCTTGCGACCAACGCGGTCATTCGCGATCTCATCAAGAAAGAGGAAGGGCTGGAGCTCACAGCCCACACCGGTCCTGGCGGCCAGCTGCTGATCGGCTATGGACACGCCAGCGACGCCGTAACGCCCGGCATGACAATCACCGAAGCTGAGGCCGAAGCGCTGTTGACTGAAGACCTCGCTGTGCGTGAGGAGATCCTCAAATCGGTGATCACCCAGCCGATCACGCCGAATGAGTTCTCGGCGATGATGGACCTGGCTTACAATGTCGGGACCGGCGCGTTTCGCAACTCCACCTTGTTGCGTGTGTTCAATGAGGGCGACCGGGCCACCGCAGCCGACGAGTTCCTCAAGTGGAACAGGGTGAACGGTGAGCCGAACGCGGTCTTGACCGCGCGTCGTCAAATCGAACGCGACTTGTTCTTATGTGAGAACGCCGCCGAGTTGATCGGCGACTGATCGCTGAACGCCGCCGCCTAGGCGGCGCCGCAAAGCTGGGGCACGCTCGTCATTGGCGATCGTCCACAGGACGTGCGCCATGCCCACCGCCTCGCTGAATTGGAGTTCTGTCTCATGCGCCTAGCTTTGCTCTGCGCCTCGCTGAATTGGAGTTCTGTCTCATGCGCCTAGCTTTGCTCTGCGCCGCCGCCATGGCCATGGCCGCAGCCGATCTGGCACCCGCCACCGCCCAAGAATTGTTGGCGACCCGCTCGCGGCAATCCTCCGCTCGCCAAGAATTGCGCACCCATGTGTCGGTGCCCCGCCGGCCGGATTACTTCGTCCGCTCAGCCGTTGTGATTTGCGACACCCGGGACCCCCAACGCCGGCAAGAAGAGCTCAACGCCACCATGGACGCGCTGCTCGCCGCCGCCGAGACAACCGATGTCATTGAGACGGCCGTGTTGCGCCAGTCTGGTGAGGATGTGCTCGCCATCCCGCTCAACCGCTTGGACTATGAAAGCAACTTGATCACCGGCGGCGGCCGCGCCGACACCAGCGCCGTGCGCCTCTTGATCAAGACCCCGGTGACCGAGGACGACTTGATCGAAGATGTCGAACAACGCCTGGAGGACTTCCGCGCCAGCGTCCCCATGACCGGTCGCTCCGAATTCTACTTCGAAGGCCAACCCGAGCTGAGCCTTGTCGACCCGCGCCAATACCGCACCGACGTCATCGCAGCCATCGCCTCGGACGCGAACGCCATCACCGATGCGCTCGGCGAGGGCTATGGCGTCGAGGTGCAAGGCCTTGAGCGTGAGATCGTGTGGTATCGGTCCGACGATTTGGAGCTGCGCTTGTTCATACCCCATCGACTGTCGGTTGTGCCGCGCCCGTAACCGCGGCAGCCTGCATCCGAGTGACGCGGGCAGGGGGGCGGTGCGTGTTGGGCTTATCGAATTACCTCACGCAATTCAGTTGGCTCGACGCAATTGCGTTGGCGTGGTTCGCTCTGTGCTCGATTGGCTACAACCGGCTGATGATCCGCACCTCCTCCAGCACACGGCGTTTCATCGACGCCGTGTTCGCCCAACGTCGGCGATGGATGGTGGAGATGGCCAAGCGCGACTTGCGCATGACCGACCTGTTGATCCTGGCCAGTTTCAATCAGATGACGGCGTTCTTCGCCACAACGTCAGTGTTCATCCTTGGCGCGCTGACCGCAGCGGCGTTTTCCGGCGACGCCTTTCGCCAGGCCCACCATGATTTGGGCTTGGGCCCAGATGTGACCAGCGCAGTGTGGTTCACCAAAATCGCCGTGCTGGAGGTGTTGTTTCTCAGCGCGTTCTTCAAATTCGTTTGGGCGCATCGGTTGAGCCAGTACATGGCTGTCGCCATTGGGGCCACGCCCCAGCCCGGCGATCCCGACACCGCCGCGCGCGACGCCCAAGTGGCTCTGGCGACGACATTGGCCAACCGCGCTTCGGTGCACACCTATTCAGGACTGCACGCCTATTACTTTGGCTTGGCCGCGTTAGCGTGGTTCATTCACCCGGTCGCTTTCATCTTGGCGACAACCTTGGTCACAGCGGCGTTGTATCGGCGCGAATACGTGTCCGACGCGGCCCAAGCGATTCGTGTGTCAGCTGAAGCCGTCGCCGCCCCAGCGAACGAACGGGGGGCTGAGGAAAGCCCCGCCGGCGCCGATGCCGACGGGGCGTCCAAACGCCAAGACTAGTCGCCGCCGCCCTCGTCTTTGGCTGGGGTGTGCAGCAACTCAACGCCGAGCAGTTCGATGATCTGTTGCGGATCGCTGTTGGCGAGCTGTTGCAGCTCACCGATCATCGCCATGTCCACGGGACGTTGCGGAGTGATCGACAAGCGCAGCGCCCCGCCGCCTTGCACAAACGCGGTCGCGGCCCGCACAAAGTCACCGAGGAAAGGCATCTGCGCCAAAGGCTCGCTGGCGCCTTGGGTGATGAATTCGGCCGCCAGCAAACGCAGCTCCTGGGCCGACATCTCCGCATAGCGCGCCATGTCGGGGTCGTTGCCAGCCATATCGCTGAACACATTGGCCGCGATGTCGCCGCCGCCCTGGTCCACGAACTCCATGCTGAACGCCTCAAGCGCACCGTACTCCATCATCAGCTGACCGAGGACGTCCATCGGGCCGCGATCGGCGCCGGCCGCGAAAGCCTGTGTGGCGGCGTCGTATGACGGCAAGCGGCCCCCGATACCGATGTCAAACTTGAGCAGCTCGTCGGCATCGATGCCATAGCTGATCTCGGTTTCACCCGAGCCGGGGTTCCAGGTCAGCAGCGTCGCGTCGTTGTAGGTGATCGGCGTGGGGCCGTTCCGGCCGAACGCGGCGAACAGCTGGCTCATCTCCGGCGGCATTGCACCCAGAGCAGGGCCGGCAAACAAGTTGAGATAGGCCTCAATGTCGATGGCGACATCTTCGTTCCGCGCTTGGATCCGCGTGGGAATGAACCAATGGAACTTCGACAGGTCCACTTCGGCTAAGCCTTGCGAGTACACCAGATTGCCGTCGTGACGCAGGACCTGGTCAGACAACTGGATGATCCCCAAGCTCATCAAATCCGTTTCGCTCATCGGCGGCATCTCGCCGGTGAGGACGTAAGACACCGCTTTGTCCAAGCGCAGACCTTCGAGCGAAAACGCTTCGGCGGCGTATTGATAGGTCGATGTCACCCAAGGCGACCCCGCCTCGGGATCGGCGGTGTAGTCGTAGCTGTCCATGGCGACTTGGACCGAGATGTCGTTCAACGCCGTTGAGCCGATATCCAGGCCGCGCACGTCCTTGTGGCTGTACCGGCCAAGACCAACACGCACCATGACGTTCGGTCCCGAGCCAGCCTGATCGAACTCAACCCGCGTTTGATCAAACATGAGGGTGTCGGCCGACAGACTGCGCGTCAGCGCCACGAAGGACCGCAACTCATCCGAGCCGCCGTCTGACGCCCCGCCGATGTCGAAGGGCCGAAGTCCAAGGTTCTCAAACACAATTTGCTCGAGGGCGAACGCAACCCGCGTGAACCCGAGCTCAGGATCAAGCTCAACGCCCTCAAGCCCGCCGACGCCCGACAGCAGCGCCGCTTTGACCGCGGCGTCGATCTGGCCGCTTGGCAAGTCTGCATAGGTGAAGGCGAGGTCATTGATTTCAATGCGCCCGATGGCCGTCGCGCCTTCATCGAGCCGCTCCCCGCGCATGCGCGCTAGGATAAAATCGCTGTTCAAGCCCCAAAGGCGAATGTCGCCAATGGTCAGCGGCAGGGTGTCGCCGGCTGGGCCAAGCCCCACGCTAACGCCTTCAATGAGCAATGCGCCCGTGGTCTCTTCCAAACCGCCGCTGGCGTAGGTCACCCGGACCATCTCCGGCAGGGCGGCGATGAGGGAGTCAAACTCCTCAAGGCTTGGCGCGGGGCCAAACTGTTCCGCACCAGGTGCCGGCGTGGCCGGCGTTGTGTCATCTTGCGCCCACGTGGCGCTCAAGCCGGTGGTCGCCATCGCAAAACAAGCGCCAATCGTCGCGAGCCGTACTACCCATGACCGCATGTTACATCCCCATGGCTGTGGTGCCGCTGTCGTAGCGTGTCTGACCGCAAATGGGTAGGGTCCGCCATCGAAAAAAAGTCCATGCGCTGCGCCGGACTCAGCAAGCCCAACACGTGAGATCCCCATGACCGAATCTGCCAAGCCCGCCATCGCCAACCTCAACGACATTCCCGAAGAGACCCACGCTGGCCAAGGGCGCTTCGCGGTGCGTTGGCGGTCGTTGACCAACGCTTTGGACACCGACAAGCTCGGAGCGCGGCTCAACACCGTCGCGCCGGGACAGGTCGCATGGCCCTACCACCGCCACTTCGCCAATGAAGAACTGGTGATGGTGGTGTCCGGCGCTGGCGTGTTGCGGTATGACGACGCTGACTATCCGCTCAAAGCCGGTGATTGCACTGTGTTCAAAGCCAATGGTCCAGCCCACCAGATCCGCAATGACGGTGCGGAGGATTTGGTCTACTGGTGTATATCGACCCAAATCACGCCGGACGTCTTTGAGTACCCCGACGCCAACAAGATTGGTCTGATCGCAGGCGGCGCGCCGCCAGGCAAAAAGGGTGAGCGGGCCGTCGCCAAATGGTGGCGCGCCGACGACAATGTGGGCTACTGGGAGGGCGAGGACTGATGGTGACGACCTCTGAACGCGTTCGCATGGACCTGTCGCACGCGGGCGTTGCGCGCGTGGTGCTGAACCGTCCTGACAAACGCAACGCCTTTGATGCGGCGATGATCGCCGATCTCCTCGCCGTTTTTGAACGTCTGGCTGACGATGCCAGCGTTCGCGTCGTTATCCTGTCTGGCGAGGGCAAGACCTTTTGCGCCGGCGCTGATGCGGCGTGGATGGCGAGCGCGGCTGAGCAATCTGAAGAGGAAAACCGAGCCGATGCGCGCGTGTTGGCGGCCATGTTGCGCACGCTGTATGAGCTTCCTCAACTGACTCTGGCGCTGGTGCACGGCGCCGCGATGGGAGGCGGTGCAGGCCTGGTGGCCGCCTGCGATGTGGCCATAGCCGTAGCCGGCGCCAAGTTCCGCTTCACCGAAGTGCGCCTTGGCCTCACGCCAGCCACCATCAGCCCGTTCGTGATCGAGGCGGTCGGCCCGCGCTGGGCCCGCGCCCTGTTCGCCACCGCCGAGGGCTTTGACGCCGCCTATGCTGAAAAGCTCGGCTTGATCCATTTTGTGGTTGAGGATGACGCGGCTCTACGCGCGGAAGCCGAACGCCACATCGCCCAAGCGCTTGACAACGCGCCTGGCGCCGTCGCCGACGCAAAACGCTTGGTGCGCGACCTCTCCGGCCGGCCCATCAACGCCGATATCGATGCCGACACCGCCAACCGGATCGCTGCGCGTCGCGCCAGCCGAGAGGGTCGCGAAGGGCTTGCCGCCTTTTTGGACAAGCGCCAACCCAATTGGACCAACCCAGCCTAATGCGAAAGGGAAACGCCATGCGCGTGCTCACACTTATCCTCGCCCTCGGCGTGCTCGGCCAAGCGGCGTGTACCGGCCAGGCCGCCATTGAAGAGGTCGCCACCGGCGAAGCCGCGCCCTTGCTGCGCGAGGCCCTGGCCGACGCCCAGGCCCGCGCCGAAGATGTCCAGGCGCTCGCCTTCACCCGCACAATCGCCTCGGCCAATGGCGGGGACTTGTCCGCGCGCTTTGACCCCCAACGGCCCCAAGGCGAGCAGTGGGCGTTGTTGAGTCCCGAAAGCCCCGATGAGCGCGTGCAAGAGACCTTCGACTCGCTGCAGCAGGAGGACGATCCGCTTGGGGATGTCGTCATCAGTGATCCCGAGCGGTTTCTCTATGGTTCTTTGGATGTGGTGCGTGAGGATGACGCGATGGTGGTTTATGCCGCCGAGCCGCGCATTGAAGATGAACGCCAGCGCAGAATGGCGCCGTATCTCGACGCCGAGATCACGGTCGACAAGACCACCGGTCGATTTGTGGCCTACCGCGTCTTCGCCAGAGAACCTTTCGAGCCGACCATCGCATCCACAATCACCAAGTTCTCCATGAGCTTTGACGTTGCCGAAGCCTGGCCGGGCGGACCGCTGGTGACCACGCGCGCGCAGACGGAAATCGAGGGCAACGCCTTCTTCCGCTCATTTGCCGAGACAACCGTGACCACCCACACCGATTTCGAACCGATCGCCGAGGAGAGTTAGCCCCAGATCCTCGGGCCGATCTCTGGACCTGTGCATAGCGCTTTGGCGGGGGCGGGCGGGACGGCGTAAACGACAGGCATGCCATTGCACTTGATCAAACTTGCCGCGGGTTCTGAGGGTCTCGCCAGCCTCGCGGCCTGGCAACAACACGTCATCGCCGAGCGTCGGCGCGCCGGCGAGCGCGCGACGCCCTGCCACGTCACGCGACAGACCCCCAAGCGCCGGGAGGAATTGCTGTCCGGAGGGTCGCTGTATTGGGTGATCAAGGGCGTCATCACGGTCCGCCAGCGCATCCTCGACCTGGAAGACTGCGTCGGTGCGGACGGCGTCAAGCGGTGTCGTATTGTCCTGGATGAAGCGTTGGTCGAGACCGATCCCGCCCCGCGCAAGGCGTTCCAAGGCTGGCGTTACCTCAGCGCCGATGATGCGCCGCGTGATCTGACTGACCGGGGAGCGGCGGCTCGCCTACCCGAAGAGCTGCGCCGTGATCTGTTGGCGATCGGCGCCTGGTAGCGCTCGCCGTCAGTCAGGCGTCACACCGATATTGTCGATCAAACGCACCGCGCCGAGCCGCACCGCCGCCAGCACACGCAAGGCCTGTCCAGGCGCCGGTTGGCCGACGCCGCCAAGGGTCGCCGCGTCGCGGACCGCGACATAGTCGACCTCATCAAACCCGGTGCGCGCCAACGCTGTGCGCGCGTGGTCCTCAACCACCGCCGGACTGACCCCACCCATCAAGGCGCTCGCGGCGTGACGCAACACGGCGTAGAGCTGCGGGGCGAGGCGTCGCTGCGCCGCGCTGAGGTTGGCGTTTCGCGATGACAGCGCGAGGCCGTCATCGGCGCGCGCTGTCGGTCCCGCAATGATCTCCACGCCCAGATCAAGGTCGCGGACCATCTGCCGAACGACCAGCAATTGCTGATAGTCCTTTTCGCCAAAGACCGCACAGTCGGGTCGAACCTGATTGAGAAGCTTAGCGACCACGGTTGCGACGCCGTCGAAGAAATGCGGGCGCGCAGCGCTTTCCAACTCCAACGCCGGCCCGGTCAGGCGCACGGTCGTGGCGAACCCGTCGGGATACATGTCCGCCGGCCGAGGCGCGTACAGCACATGGCAACCGCGCGCGCGCAGCTGGTCGCGATCGTCGTCGAACGTGCGCGGATAGGATTCAAAGTCTTCGCCCGGCGCGAACTGTTTGGGGTTGACGAAGATGCTCGCCACCACCCGATCCGCGTGGGCGAGCGCCAGATCAACCAGCGACAAATGCCCCTCGTGCAAAGCGCCCATGGTGGGCACAAACGCAACCCGCAAGCCCTCCGAGCGCCAGCGTGTCACGGCCTGGCGGATGGCCGAAGGGCCGTGGGCGCGTTCGCGCGCGTGGGAGGCTTCGTTCACGCTCATGCAACACCGAACCTTAACGCGCCGCTGACCATACTGGCGTATGCGCTATGCCTTGCTTTGTTTCGCCCGAAGCGCCGCCGTCCTGGCCGTCCTGGCGTTGCCTGCCTGCCAGGCGCAACGACACCATTATGACGTCGCCCCACCGACAGGGGAAGGGGCCGTGGCGATCCTTACCGCGGCCTATGCCGCCCATGATCTGCGCGCAGCGCCTGTGCGGGCCGTCGAGCAAACCGCCGTGCTGCGCCCCCTCACGCCGCCCAGCGCAGAGCCCCAAAGCCCCCCGATCCCAACGCCATCGACTGGGGCCGTCCCACCCGGACCAACCCCGCCGGCGGCCACCACCCCAGTCGCTTCGGTGGATCTGCCCGCGCCGCCCCAACCGCAAGCCCCGCCATCCCTGGGCGTGCGCAGTGTGTTTTTCGCCGTCCATCTGGCCTCCTATCGCTCCGAGCTGGAGGCCGAACAGGGGTGGACCAGCATTCAAGCGCAGTCGGATGGCGTGCTGGACGCGCTGCGACCTCGTGTTGAGCGCGCCGATCTGGGCGCCGACGGGGTGTTCTTCCGGCTTAAGGCGGGACCTTTGACGGGGCGGATCGAGGCGGAAGCCGTCTGCGGCGAGCTCCGCGCCGGCGGGCTGTATTGCGAGCCCGCAGATTTTACTGGGTTCGACTTGTCAAGTCCCGCGAACCAGTAGATCCCACAAGTAGGCAAAATTGCATAAGGAGCGTCCGCACCATGGCCGAGCTTGCCCACACGCTGCCGCCGTCTTTGCGAGAGCGGCCGCCAGGCGCACTGACGGTGGCGATCACAGCCCCATCGGGTGGTGTGGGCAAGACGACATTGACCACTCATCTCGCCGTGGGTTTGCTCAAGATGGGTGTGAATGTCGGGGTGGCTGACCTTGACGTGCGCGACCGCGGCCTGACGGCGTGGTTGGCCCATAGGCGCGCCCGCCACGACGAAGGCTTGGTGATGCCGGCCATTCCCGAAACCGACGCCACGCGCGGCGGTGTCGAGGTGGAGCGCCGTGAGATCGATCGGTGGCCCGACGTGCGCGCAGCGTTGGTCGAGGCGTGCGACGTTGTGTTGATCGACACCCAGGCCGGCGCCACCGCATCCACCAACGAAGCCATCCGAAGCGCCGATGTGATCTTCAGTTTGGTCAGTTTCGCAACCAGCGATGTCGAGCGCTTGTTCCAAGTCTCCGAGGGTGAAGAACCCAAGCGGCCGAGCGCATACTCGCGCTTGGTGTGGGAAGCGCGGCGGCGGCAAGCGCGCCTCGATCTGCCGGCGCCGGATTGGTTGATTTGCCCCGCACGCAAAGCCGATGGCGCGGCGGACAATGATCTCATCGAAGCGGGCTTTCAACGCGCGGTCAGGCTTTTGGGCGCACGGCTCGGCCCGACATTTTTGGAGAGCCCCACGGTGCGCGCGGCGTTCGGCCGGGGTTTGACAGCCTTAGACGAGGACTTTGTCGACGCCCCCATGGCGAGCGCGATCGCCGACGACGTGCGCAGCTTCATCGTCGCCTTACGCGCCCGCAACCTCGCCGGGGCGGCCCTTTCGATCTAACCTCTTCGCCAGAACTGGCGGCGAGGGGACCTCATGCACCTAGCCATTTTAGCTGTGGGCGGATTCGTCATCGCCTGGATTGTCCTGCGCAGTTTGGCGCGCGAGGATCCGGCCCTCTTAGCGCGCCGCCTGCGGGCAGCCGCCTTTATTGTGTTGGCCGCGGCTGGGATGTTCGTGTTGAGTCGCGGCCTCGCCCTCGTGGCGGGTTTGCTCTTTGCGTTGAGCGCCCTTGTGGCTTTGGGCCTGTTGCGCCCTTCAAATGCGAGAGCCAGAGCGGGCGCCGACACGCGGCGCGCCCGTGACCATGTCGACATGACCGTCGAGGAAGCGCTCGACATTCTCGGCCTACCTCCCGACGCCGACGCACGGGCCATCCGCCAAGCACACCGCGCGCGCCTCAAGGCCAACCATCCTGACAAGGGCGGGTCGGCTGAGGCGGCGGCCAAGATCAACCGCGCCCGCGATGTTCTGTTGGGGCCGCGTTAGCCCGCGGTTCGTCCACCGGCCAGCTCGTCGCTCCCGCCAGGGCTCGACGGCTCATGGGTCTGCGCGACCACCACGCACGCCTCGCCCAACTCAAGCAGGGCGGCGCAGGCCTGGCGCGCGGCGTCGCGGCTCAGATCGACAAAGCGGGCCCGCCATGACGCACCGCCGGCGCCGACCTGAAACACGTGCGAGCGCGCCAAGGTCAGGTCCCCGACGCCCAAATCGGCAAGCGCGGCCAACCGCGCCTCGGCGTCTTCGCGGCTCCGGAAGGCGCCCACTTGGATCACATGGGTGCCTTCGCGATCACCAGGCGTGGCGGATGCACGCAAACCGCTGGCTTCAGCAGCGCTCCGGTCCGAGGACAGCGCGGCCGCCACGCGGACAGGTTGGGCCCGTGCGCGGTCATCCAAAACAGCCCAAGCTTCGGCGGCGAGGTTTTCAGCGTGGGCGTCGCGCACGGCCGGCGTGGGCGCGTTGAAAATCACGATGATGATCGCAGCGCCCTCGCGCACGGCGAACGCCGCCATGTGGGCGCGCTCGTTCTCGTCGGTGCTGGCGGTCAGACAAATCCGATCATCACCATCCGCGCGCCCAACGTCCTCGGCCGCGCCTGGGCAAAAGGCGCTGGACACCGCAGCGCGCGGTGCGGCATCGGGAAACGCATCAATCATGGCCTTGGCGAGCAGCGCGATATCGTTTGCGCTGGTGGTCAGCGCCCGTGGCTCGGGCGTCGCCGCGGCATAGGCGGTGGCCGCCATGCCGAGCGTGGACGCGGTGTCGTTCATCAGGTTGACGAATTGGCGTTCATCGCCTGCGACCCGCTGCACCAAGGCCATGGTGAGCGCATGGCCGCGCTCGCTTTGCAAACCCACCGAGCCCAAGGCGTCCGCCACGCGGGCCCGTTCGGTGCGTCCGCCCACCGCGAACGTCATGGGCTCGAACACGTCCACATCCCCGCTCGCTGCGCGTGACAGCGTGACATGCGCCGTCATCAGAGGGATGAACGGGTGAAGATGGTGGCGCGCATCCGCCCTGTGGCCGTGTAACACCTCGCCTGACCGCGCATCGATGACGATGGAGGCGTAAGCGTCGCCGTAACCCGATTGGGCGAAGGCCGCAGGCCCAGCGGCGCCGGCGGCGACCAACGCTGCGGCGTGTGCGAGTGCGCATATCCGCCAAAAGGCGTAGATAGGAGAAAAACGCGATTGTGCAGTGCAGCAAAGCTGTTGACGCGCCGCAGCAATTCGCGTAGACCATCGATCGGTGAGTCGCGAATGTTCCCAGCGCCCATGTGGTGCGGTCCCAGAGATGAGAGTGATCCTATGACAACGAAGAACGGTGCTACAGAAACCTATGAGTCGATCGCTGCGGCGAGTAACAAAGCGGTGAAAGACGGTGTGGAAAAGGCGATGGCCGCGTTTGGCGACCTGAACGCCTTCAGCAAAGACAATGTCGAAGCTTGGGTGGCGAGCATGACCACGGCGGGCAAGGGCGTTGAGCAAGTCAACAGCCAGATTGCTGCATTTGCTAAGCAAACCATGGAAGATGGCGTTGCGGCTGCAAAGCGCTTCTCGAGCGTCAAGAGCGTTCAAGAGATGCTTGAGCTGCAAACCGAGTTCGCTAAGTCGTCCATGGAAACCTACCTGGCCGAAATGAACAAGGTGGCTGACACCATGACGGGCGCTGTGAAAGATGCGGCAAAGCCGATCAATGAGCGCGTCACGGCGGCCATGCAAATGTTCCAAACCCAGCGCTAAAGCGTTCATTGCGGTTGGACACAAGCAGTTAACCGCATAGACATACAAGGCGGTGCAGGCCATATGCCTGCCCGCCGGGTGTCAAGCCCGGTCGACACGGCCGGGCTTTTTCGTGCCCATCGCTCGGCCAACTGACCCGGGGGGCCTTTTTCAGGCGCAACCCGATTGCTATCTTAAAGAGGCGTTGGAGATGCAGACGATTGGAATGGCGACTTGCGCGGCGAACGCGCCCAGATCAGCGCCGGTGGCGGGTATGGTGACCCCTCCCGGAGCCGGCGGTTTTGAGTTTGAGGACGAAACGGGCGTCGCCACCAAGACGCGCCCGAAGACAAAGCGCCCCTCTCGGTATCGTGTGCTTCTCTTGAATGATGACTACACGCCCATGGAGTTTGTCGTCGAAATCCTTCAGCGGATATTCAACAAAAGCCATGAGGATGCAGTACGGGTCATGTTGCACGTCCATCAAAACGGCGTGGGTCTGTGCGGCGTGTACACATACGAGGTGGCTGAAACGAAGGTCGCCCAGGTCCTAGATGCAGCGAAGCAAAACCAGCATCCGCTTCAATGCACGATGGAGAAGGAGTAGCGCAGATGCCCTCATTCTCGCGCAGTTTGGAAGAAACAGTCCGTCGCGCCATCGACTATGCGTCTGAGCGCCGCCACGAATACGCGACGCTTGAGCACCTTTTGCTCGCCCTCATCGATGATGAGGAAGCTTCCAATGTCATGCGCGCATGCAATGTCGAGTTGGAAGAGCTGCGCCGTACGGTGACGCAGTTCATCGACGAGGATTTGGATGGCGTGGTTTCAGACAAGGTGGATGAGGCCAAGCCCACGGCTGGGTTTTCGCGCGTCATCCAGCGTGCGGTCATCCACGTCCAGTCATCCAATCGCGACGAAGTGACCGGCGCGAACGTGTTGGTTGCGTTGTTCTCCGAACGCGAGAGCCACGCCGCCTACTTCCTGCAAGAACAGGACATGACGCGCTACGATGCGGTGAACTTCATTTCCCACGGCATCGCCAAACGCCCCGGCGCATCCGAAAGCCGGCCGGCCCGCGGCTTGTCGGACGCTGAGGAAGAGCGCGCAGTGAAGGGCGGCGCGGAGGCGCTGCGCTCCTATTGTGTCAACCTCAACGAACGCGCGCGCAAAGGCACCATCGACCCGTTGATCGGCCGCCACGCCGAGGTGGAGCGCTGTGTCCAGGTGCTGTGCCGCCGGCGCAAGAACAATCCGCTGCTTGTGGGCGATCCCGGTGTGGGCAAGACCGCCATCGCCGAGGGCTTAGCCCGCAAAATCGTCGAGGGCGAAGTCCCCGAAGTCCTCGAGGATGCGACCATCTTTTCGCTGGACATGGGCGCCTTGCTCGCTGGCACGCGCTACCGCGGCGACTTTGAAGAGCGCATCAAGGCCGTGATCAAGGAGCTGGAAAACCAGCCCAAATCCGTCCTGTTCATCGACGAAATTCACACCGTCATCGGTGCAGGCGCGACGTCGGGCGGGGCCATGGACGCCTCGAACCTGCTCAAGCCGGCGCTGCAATCGGGCCATTTGCGCTGCATGGGCTCGACCACCTACAAAGAGTATCGCCAGCATTTCGAGAAGGATCGCGCGCTCGCCCGCCGCTTTCAGAAAATCGATGTGCCAGAGCCGTCAATCCCCGATGCGATAAAGATCCTGCAGGGCCTTAAGCCCTATTTTGAGGACTACCATCAGGTCAAATACACCAATGAGGCGATCAAAGCCGCAGTGGAATTGTCGGCGCGCTATCTGACCGACCGCAAGCTGCCGGATAAGGCCATCGACGTCATTGATGAGGTCGGCGCAAGCCAGATGCTCCTGCCCATCGATAAGCGCCGCAAGCAGATCCGCGTCGGCGACGTTGAGGGCATCATCGCCAAGATTGCGCGCATCCCGCCGAAAACGGTGACCAAGTCCGATGCAACGACCTTGCAGAACCTCACCACCGACCTCAAGCGCATGGTGTTCGGCCAGGACGACGCCATCGAGCAGCTCGCTGCGTCCATCAAGATGGCCCGCGCCGGTCTGCGTGAACCCAACAAGCCCATCGGGTGTTACCTGTTCTCCGGCCCGACCGGCGTGGGCAAAACCGAGGTGGCGCGTTCGCTCTCCAGCATCATGGGTGTGGAGCTGCTGCGCTTTGATATGTCCGAGTACATGGAGCGCCACACGGTCAGCCGGCTCATCGGCGCGCCTCCAGGCTATGTGGGCTACGACCAAGGCGGGCTGTTGACCGACCAAGTCGACCAGCACCCCTATTCGGTGTTGTTGCTGGATGAGATCGAAAAGGCCCACCCGGATATCTTCAACATCTTGTTGCAGGTGATGGACAACGGCACGTTGACCGACGCCAATGGCAAGAAGATCGACTTCCGCAATGTGGTGCTTATCATGACCACGAACGCCGGAGCGTCCGAGAACCAGAAAAACTCGGTGGGCTTTGGCCGTGGCAAGCGCGAAGGCGAGGATACCGAGGCCATCAAGCGCCTGTTTACGCCTGAGTTTCGCAATCGTCTTGATGCGACCGTGGCGTTCGCCTCATTGCCGCGCGAGGTCATCCACCAAGTCGTCGACAAGTTCATCTTGCAGCTGGAAACCCAGCTGGAGGATCGCGGCGTCACGTTCGAACTGTCGCCGGCGGCGCGGGATTGGCTGGCGACCCGCGGCTATGACGAACTCAACGGCGCGCGCCCACTCGCGCGTGTCATCCAAGAGCATGTCAAAAAGCCGTTGGCGGACGAGATCCTGTTCGGCAAGTTGAAGAAAGGCGGTGTCGTCAAAGTCGACGTCGACGCCGATGATCCCGAAAAGCTCACCTTCGACATTTCCGAAGGCACGGGCAATTCAGGACGCGACAATGGCGACGAAGACGCCCCTAACGAGCCTGAAATGGTCGAGTAGGGCGCCGGTCCGATTGCAGAGCCCATGCCGCCAGCGATGAGTCGTTGGCGGTGCCGGTCGCGCTCCGTCGCCAGGTGTGCGGCGCCGCTGTCGCTAGCAGCTTGAGCGGATCCAGACCGAGCCGGCGCGTTGGAAACAGCCGCCCGTCTCATCGCCATCGTCTTCGAAGAAGCAGGCGTAACGACCGCCGCGGATCCGCGAGCATTCCAGGTCGCTGATGCGCGCATTGCCGCCATTGCGCTCGAGCGTTTCTTCGATGGCGTCCTCGGACGGTCCGCCAAAGAAGTTCATCACGAACAGCACCAACAACGTCGCGACCACGCCGCCCCCAAAAGCAATCCACGTTTGCGGCTGCTTCAACGTGCTTTGATCAAAAATGGCCATGGTTCATTCCTCGTTTCAACAAACGCCGTGGAGCGGCGTGTTTGAACGTTTCTAGTGGACGGCGCACTGACGGTCGCGGATCCACTGGCTGCCCGCCTGGACCAGACACAGCCCCAGGCGTTCGGAACGGTCCTCGTCATCGTCCACATCAAAGCGGGCTTCGAAGGCGTCGCGCTCGTCGTCATCGCCGATAAAGCGCAGCCGGAACGAACAGGCGTATTTGCGTCCCATCACATGGGTGCAATTGACGTTCACCGCTTCAGCGTAGTCCACATCATCATAGCCGAGCAGCACATCAAGATCGCCAGCGCCGGGCGCAAACAGCCGCGGCGGCGCGAGCCAAGCCAACAGCAGCGCCAGCGCCACGACGCCAATGACAATCTGGACCGGGCGTTTGGCCAACGGCGAAGAGGCGGAAGTCATCGCGCACCATCCCTGTCACACTAAGGGGCGAACTAGCAGGACGTCCGGTCCCATGTTTTGCCAAAGCGCGTAAAGCATGCATTGCGATCGTCAGAGCTCAGATTGTCCGACTCGTACTCATACGAGCAAGCATACTTGTTCAGGCCGATGACGCTGCACGACACGTCGGTGATTTCCACGCCGCTGCCGCTTTCCAGATCTTCGATATCGCCGGCCGACGGCGCCCCAAAGGCGATGAATATCATGCCGGCCACACCCAGCATGATGGCTGCGATCAACAACAGGCCGATACCAGCGATGGCCGCTGATCCACGTTCGCGCTCAACCATGGTTTGTCTCCCCCAATACTCTGTGGCCGCATCATAGTAGCCAGGCGCTCATTTTCAAGTGTCCTATCCGGTGCGCGGGCCAGTCAGAGCCGCCTCAGCCCGCCCCCGCGAAGCACCCGTGCGCATCACGAAGTACGTCCGATTTACAACGCGTTGGCTATGGCGCTGGCAAGGCCCGCCAGCTCAACGTCATCGGCCCGTGCGGCCTGGCCATGACCGGCCGCAGCCACACCCGCATAGGTCGGGATGATGTGGAAGTGCAAATGAAACACGGTTTGCCCCGCCGGTGCGCCATTGAACTGGATCAGGGTCAATCCATCGGGCTCAAGGGCGGAGCGCACAGCGTGAGCCACGCGATGAACGCGGGTCATGTAGTCGCCAAGGTGATCGGCGGGAAACTCGAGGAAATTGCGCGCCGGTATCGTGGGAACCACCAACGTGTGGCCGCGGGTTTGCGGGAAGATATCCAGGAAGGCGAGGGCGGTCTCGTCTTCAAACACGCTGTGGCGCGGAACCTCGCCCCGCAACATCTTGGCAAAAATGTTCTGCTCATCGTACGCGCCTGTAAGGCTCATTGGGATTTCCTTCGCTGCGGGTTCACTCGCCTTTTTTGAAGGGCGTGAAGCGATCCAGATAGTCGATGTCGGCCGCGACCTCCGCGCGCTCGTGCTCAAGATAGTGGGCCACGGCGCGGCGAAGGCCGTCATGCGCGACCCAATGATACGAATAGACCGGCGTCGGCCCATAGCCGCGCGCCATTTTGTGCCCGCCGCCAGCGCCAGCCTCCACCCGCGCCAAACCGCGCGCAATCGCTTCGTCGATCGCCTGATAGTAGCAAACCTCAAAGTGCAGGAAGGGCCGTTCGACCGTGCGGCCCCAATACCGTCCGAACAGCGCATCACCGCCAATGATGTTCAGCGCCCCTGCAATGGGCGTGTCGTCCTCATAGGCCATCACGATCAGGATCTGATCGCCCATCCGCTCTTGCATCAAGGCAAACGCCTCGCGGGTCAGATAGGGCGACCCCCATTTGCGTGCGCCCGTGTCCATGTAGAACACGAAAAACGCGTCCCACACCGCGTCCGTGATGGCCTCGCCCACCAGGCGTTCGATTCGCAGCCCCTCCTGGGCGGCGGCGCGTTCCTTTTTCAGGTTTTTGCGTTTGCGCGACGCCAGATCGCCCAAGAAATCGTCGAACGTCGCATAGCCGCGATTGTACCACATGAATTGTTGGTCGGTGCGTTGCAAAAGCCCAAGCTCGCCCGCGAAACGCCATTCGTCCTCTGGCGGAAACGTGACGTGAAATGACGATAGGCCCAATTGCAGACACACCGCCTCCAACCCCCGCAGCAAGGCCGTGCGCACCTCGCCGTCACCGCCGGTGAGCAGGCGCGGCCCGGTCACCGGACTGAACGGCGAGGCCACCAGAAGCTTGGGATAGTATTGACCTCCCGCGCGCTCATAGGCGTCCGCCCAGGCATGGTCGAACACAAACTCGCCCATGGAGTGGCTCTTCAAATAGGACGGCGCGGCGCCGATCAGCGCGCCGCGTTCATCCTCGACGACCACATGCAGCGGGCGCCATCCCGTGCGCGGATGCACACAGCGCGACGCCTCCAGCAATTCGAGGAAGTCCCAACTGATCAGGGGATTGTGCGGTTGGCTTGGTGGATTGGCGAGCCGATCCCAGGCGGCCCGGTCCAGGGCGCTCATCGACTCAACCGTGCGGATGGTCAGCGCGCGTTCCGATAGGCCTGGCGATGAATCGGGCATGGTCATGAGGATAGGCCAACGATCGGGGGTGTGCACCGCAAAACTGCGCCGCCCAGCTACCCCGCCGCGTTCAGCGCGAACACCCCGTCGACCTCAACGGCCGCATTGAGGGGCAGGTTAGCGCATCCGACCGCCGCGCGCGCATGGCGGCCCCCTGCGCCGAACACGTCGACCATCAGATCCGAAGCGCCATTGATGACTTGCGGAATGTCGGCGAAGCCCGGCGTCACATTGACGAACCCGCCAAGCCGCACGACTTGGGTCACCCGATCCAGATCGCCATCACACGCCGCACGCAACTGCGCCAACAGATTAAGGCCGCACAACCGCGCCGCCGCTTGTCCGGACGCCAGATCGTGCTCAGCGCCGAGCTTGCCGGTGACGAGCCCCTCCGGCCCCATGGAGACCTGACCTGAAATGGTGACGAGACCGTGGGAGACGACAAAGGGGACATAATTGGCGACGGGCGCTGCAGCTGGCGGCAGCGTCAGTCCCAGTTCCGCCAAACGTTCGTCAATCTGGCCCATCGCTCACCTCATCACCTACGTCGGTCGGGGTCGCCCACTCCCCATGCTCCTGTCAAGCGCTGTGAGCCCCAACTCTTACGTTGACGTTCACGTAAGCGCAGGGCAGCATCGCATAACGTTGACGTCAACGTCACAAGGGGCGCGACCATGGTGGACCTGCTAACCGATCGCGAAACCGCCCAGGCGGATGAAACGGCGATCCACGAGGAGCCGACGTCGTTGACAGCGTCTGACGGTTACACCTTGTCGGCGCTGTGGATCCGGCCAAGCGCGCCGACCCACGCCGTGTTGATCCAGGCGGGCACAGGGTTGCCCATGGGGTTCTTCAAGCGCTTCGCTCGGTTCGGCGCCAGGCGCGGGGCGGCGTGCTTGCTTTACGACTATCGCGGTATCGCCAGTTCAGCGCCCGACAATCTTGCAACCTTGCAGATGGACTATCCCGACTGGGGGCGGCTTGATCTGCCGGCGGCCATTGAGGCGCTGGTGGGGCGTTATCCCGAGCTTCCGACCGCCCACATCGGCCACAGCGTCGGAGGGCATTTCCTCGGGTTTGCGCCCAACCAGGACCGACTGCATCGCCATGCTTTTGTCTGTGTGGGTTCGGGGTTCTGGGGCGACCATCCCGTGCCGACATCGCTCTTCGGTTTGTTGTTTTGGTGGGCCTATGGACCGCTGTTCTTGGCGCTGAAGGGCTACATTCCCGGCGGCGGCCTGTGGGGCGGCGCCGCTCTTCCCAGGGGCGTCTTCACCACTTGGCGCCGGTGGTGCAACTCCCGCGCTTATTATCTCAACGAACTCGCCGAGCGCCTGAAGCCGCACGAATTTGACAACGTCACGAGCCCCATCCGATCCTTCATCTACACCGATGACCCCATCGCCAACGTCAAAACCGCGCCGGTGATGCTCAAGGCCTACCCCAACGCTCCCAGCGAAATCATCACGCGCAAACCCAGCGATTTCGGGCTCAAGGCCATCGGTCACAGCGGCGTCTTCCGAGAAAAGAACGCCGCGGCCTGGCCGGAAATCTGGGACTGGGCCCTCGCGGTCTGACGCCAACGTTCACTTGGGCTTGGTGAGGCTGCGCCCTTTGACGATGGCGGCCGCGCCAAACTTGGCCCGAGCAGCGTCCATGGCCCGCTCGGCCGCGTCCTGCTTGGCGCCGACGGCGTCGAACAAGTCCTCGGCGTCGGTGTCGGCCTGCGCGTCGCTCAGCGCCGTCAGGCCTACGCCGATCAGGCGAAACGCGGCGCCGTCAGCCTCCCGCGCGAGCAGCGGCCTCGCTGCGGCGAACAGGCGGTGCGCCATTTGCGTGGGGCGTTCAAGCCGGGTCGAACGCGTGCGCAGAGCAAAAGAGGCCGTCTTCAGCTTCAGCGTCACGCCGCGCCCGGCGACATCGGCGGCCTTGGCGCGCGCGGCCGTGCGTTCACAACATGTCCAGAGTTTTTCGGCCAAGTCATCAAGATCGCGAAGGTCCGAGGCGAACGTGGTTTCCGACGACACGCTCTTGCGCGCCGACACCGGATGGACCGCCCGCGCATCGTCGCCGCGGGTCAGTTGAGCAAGCCGCCAACCGGCTTCCCCAAAGACGGACGCCATGTCCTTTGGCGAGCGCTGGCGCACGTCAGCGCCCGTGCGCAAGCCGCGTTGCGCCAGGCTCTTGGCGAAGGCGGGGCCGACCCCGGGCAGGGCGCTCAGCGGCGTGCGGTCCAACAAGGCTTGTGCGTCGGCCCGCGTGATCATCGCAAAGCCCTGGGGCTTGTCGCGTTCGCTGGCGAGTTTGGCGAGGAACTTATTGTACGAGAGCCCAAGCGACACGGTCACACCGACCGTGCGCGCAATGTCGCTTTGCAGCCGGGCGAGCGTCACCACGGGCGGCGCGCCATGCAACCGCGCCGTGCCGGTCATATCGAGGTAGGCCTCGTCGATCGAAACCGGCTGGACGAGGGGAGTGAGCGCCTCCATGAGCGCGCGAATTTGGTGCGAGGCGTCGATGTATTTGGCCATATCCGGCCGGATCACCACCGCATCCGGGCACGCGCGCAGCGCTTTGAACATGGGCATCGCCGAGCGCACGCCAAACGCGCGGGCAATGTAACAAGCCGTGGCGACCACCCCGCGTTGCCCGCCTCCCACGATAACAGGCCGATCGCGCAGACATGGATCATCCCGTTTCTCCACAGCCGCGTAAAACGCGTCGCAGTCCACATGGGCGATCACCAGGTCTTGTGCGGAACCCCGCCACTCCTGGATACCTTGACAATGCAGGCATTTTCGCGCTTTCACCTTCCCAAGCGAATCCACACGCCAATGATCGCCCAGCGGCTGTGGGCAAGCGGATTCACACGGGCTCGACTCACGGTTTATCATGAACGCTTCAGTTTCAGCGGCCGGCGTGTCATGTCTCAATATGCTGTTAACACACCGGGCGCAGTGTGTCGTGGGGCGACGAATCACTGGCGTGTGACCAACACAACCCGTGCGGCGGATTATGGCGAAAACGGTTCTCATTGTTGAAGATAACGAGCTCAACATGAAGCTCTTCCACGACCTGCTCGTCGCCCACGGCTATCAGGTTGTGCAAACCAATGATGGTCGCAACGCCATCGACCTTGCGCGCACACACGGGCCGGACCTGATTTTGATGGACATCCAATTGCCCGAAGTGTCCGGTTTGGATGTCGCCGGTTGGATCAAACAGGACGATCGCTTGGCCCAAACGCCCATTGTGGCGGTCACGGCGTTCGCCATGAAGGGCGACCAAGAGCGGATTCTGAACGGCGGCTGTGAGGATTACATCTCCAAGCCGATCACCGTCCAAAGCTTCCTCGACACCGTGCGCAAATACATCGGATAATCCGCCCATGAACGGACGGATCCTCGTTGTCGATGATTTAGAGCCCAACCGCCGCCTGCTCCAGGTGCGTTTGGAGGCTGACTATTACCAAGTCGAAACGGCTGAGGATGGGCCCGAAGCCTTGGATCTTGCGTTCGCCAATCCACCGGATTTGGTGTTGCTTGATGTCATGATGCCCAAGATGGACGGCTTTGAAGTGTGCCGCAGGCTTAAGGCCGACCCACGCTGCGCCCATGTGCCCGTCATTATCCTCACCGCACTCGACCAACGCGAAGACCGAATTCGCGGCCTTGAAGCGGGCGCCGACGATTTTCTGTCAAAGCCGTTCGACGACGCAGTGTTGCGCGCACGTGCGCGCAACCTGTTGTGGCTCAAATCGGTGACCGATGAACTCATCGCCCGCGATGAGACGGGCCAAGCGCTTGCCACCATGGATGAAAGCGAACGCCAGCGGCTGGAAGTGGCGGCGCGCATCCTTGTGGTTGACGATCCCTGCCGCGCCTCCGAGCGCTTGGCGCGCAGGCTGGAGGACGAGCACCATCGTCCGCGTTTGGAAACCGATCCCCAGGCGGCGCTGCGTGCTGCGCGTGGTCCTTGGGACCTGGCGATCATCGATTTCGCCGCCGAGACGTTTGACGGCATGCAGCTCGCCAAGAGGATCAAGGCCGAAGAGACCACGCGGGATCTCCCCGTGCTCGCCATCATCGACACCGACGACCGCAACGCCGTGATCGCGGCGCTGGAGGCGGGCGTGAACGACGTCATCGACCGCCCCGTTGATGGCCAAGAATTGTCGGCCCGCGTCCGTACTGCCGTCAAACGCAAACGCTTCGCCGACTTTCTGCGCGCCCGCCTGGACGAGACGTTGGAGGCCTCCGCCAAGGACCAGCTCACCGGCGCGTTGACCCCTCGCGCGACCGTGAGCCACGTGCGCCTTATGATGCAGGAGGCCACCGAAACGGACGGCCAGCTGAGCGTTGCGCTGATCGACATTGATGGCTTGCGGCGCATCAACGCCGCGCAGGGCCATCGCGTCGGCGACTTGGTTCTGCGCGATGTGGCCGAGCGGGTGCGCGAAGCCGGCGCCGGCGGCCTCGACCTTGGTCGGTGCAGCGGCGATGAATTCTTGGCGCTGATGCCCGGCGTGAGCGCCGAGGCGGCCCGCGACATCTGCAAGGCCGCGCGCGAAGCCGTCGCGAAGGAGCCCTACGCCTATACTGGGCGGGAACCGATCACGGTGGCGGTGAGCGTGGGGCTGACGCATATGGCGCCTGGCGATACCCTTGGCGGTTTGTTGGATCGCGCCGAGCGCGCTTTGGCGGCGGCCAAAGATCGCGGCGGCAATCGTGTTGTGACCGCCCGCCGGGCTGAAGACAGCGACGACAGGTCCGCGTCCGACGCCAAAGGCAAGAGCGCAGCTTAACCGCTTGGGGTGGCCGTCAGCATGTGCCCCATTCGCGCGGCGGACAGCCGGGCACGTCCAGCCAGATCACCTGATTGACATGGAGCCGGTTCGGGTTGGCCAAGCCGTTGACCTGGATGAGGTACCATTGCGGCACGTTGTAACGTTGCGCCAAGTCCGACAGCGTGTCGCCGTGGCGCACCATCGTGTAGCAAGGCCGAGGGTGGTTGCGTGGGCACGTGTGCCGTTGTGGCTCACAGCGACGCGACGGCCCGCAGCTCGGGGGATCGAGCCGCGCTCGCTCGGCGCACGCGCTCCCTGTGCAGGGCCGATAGTGCGCACGAGTGTCTTCGTCTTCAAACTCAATGTCGACCGGCTCGACGCGATGATTGTCGTCGCGAAGGTTGTCCAAAAACGTGTCAGCGACCGATTGGGCGTCGGCCATGCACAGCACATAGCCCAAAGCGATCAGAACGCCGATGCCGACGAGCCGAAACAGGAACTTCACCCACTTTTCGTAGGGATTCGGCCTGGGCTGGACTGGCGCTGCGGCGGGCGCCGGTGAGATGATGAAACCTGGTGAACTCACGGGATCGTCACACCCTATTGGTGTAAGAAGACGTGAGGATAGCACAACCGGCGCCACACGGGGACAGCGAGCTGCAGATCGACTGCAGTTGCCTGTCAATAAAGGTTAAGATGTTAATCGCTGGGGCGTGATTTTGGCGGCCGACCTGAAGCGCCTTTGATTATTTAATCTTGCCCTCTTTAAAGTCTACATGCTTGCGCGCCACGGGGTCATATTTCTTTTTAACCATTTTTTCAGTCATGGTGCGGGTATTCTTCTTGGTGACATAGAAGTACCCAGTGCCGGCCGTTGAATTCAGCCGGATTTTTACCGTTGTCGGCTTAGCCATGGGACCGGTCCTTGTGCAAGCGTAAGAGCGGGGGGGCTACGGCGCCAGAACGCCCATGTCAATGCCAAAGCCGCGCCATGCCCCGAGTTGGCGCGCAAATCAGCACAGCGCATCCACAGTGAGCGGCGTCACTTTCATCTCACCGTCGTGCTCGCGAACGAATGCGGGCGCAGCCACACACTCCGGGGCCGCCCAACGCGCCTCGGCCTGGGCGAGTACAAAGCGGGTGATCATGGCCAGCGGCTCATCGCGTACATCATTCACCGATCGCCAGCTCACATCCTCCAGCTCACCATCCGGCTCGTTGCGGCTGATCAGCTGTTGCCCACCAAGATCAACCAGGAAGAACCATGCATCAAACCGGCGGGTGCGTCCTGGCGGTGTGATGGCCCGCGCGATCAGCATTGGCTGCGCTTGGTTCGGCAACCCATAGCCCGTCTCCTCGCCGAGCTCGCGTTCGGCCGCACACCCCACAGCGCGCACGGTATCCGGCGCCACATGGGCCGACAAAATGGCGTCGTCGCCAGGCGTAAGCGACCAGGACACCGCGCGTTGTTTGTCCTCAGCATCCACCGCGCCCCCGGGAAACACCAATTTGCCGGGCATGAAGACAGCCGTCTTGGGCCGTCGCCCCATCAGCAGTTCGCGATCCCCAGCCCCGCCGCGAGAGACGATCAAGGATGCGGCCAAGCGCACCTGCAGACGAGCTGTCGAACCCGATCCAGTCGCTGCATCAACCGACATGGTCTGTCTCCCCAACGTTAGCGCCGTCGCGCGCGTCCCCGCTTCGTGTTCGGCTTTGGTCGTCCGCTCGATTTACGCGCCGCCCGAGAGGCGCGCGATGGTTTCGTCCCCCGCTCAGGCGGCGTTTCCACATCAAAGATCAGCCCGCCGGTGATCGGCGTGGCTTCCTTGAGGCGCACGTCGACCGTCATGCCAATGCGATAGCGCCCCCCGGAGTCTTCGCCAACCAAAGCGTGCGCGCGGGTATCGTGGCGGAAGCGCTCCAGGCCAAGCGTTGAAATGGGCACAAGTCCATCCGCGCCGGTCTCATCCAGGCGCACAAACAGTCCCGCCCGATTGAGCCCGGAAATCCGCCCGGCGAACACCGCGCCCTCGCGCTGGGAGAGGTAGGCGGCCAGATACCGGTCGGTCGCATCGCGCTCGGCGGCCATGGCCCGCCGTTCGGTGTTGGAGATGCGCTCGGCCACCCCGTCGAGCCGGGCGATCTCTTCGTCGCGCAATCCGTCCTGCGTCGGATCGGGACCAAGACCCAGAGCGCGGATCAACGCCCTGTGCACGATGAGGTCCGCATAGCGCCGGATCGGCGACGTAAAGTGTGCATAGCGATCGAGGTTCAGGCCAAAATGGCCTCGGTTTTCAGCCGCGTACTCCGCTTGGCTCTGGCTGCGCAGGACCATCTCGGCGATGACATCGGCGTGCTCGCCTTGGCGGGCTTTGGCCATCAGTCGATTGAAACGCGCCGTGGTCGTTGGCTCGGCCTTGTTCCAGCTCTGGCCAACCTCGGGCAGAAAGTCGGCGAGGCTCTGCAGCTTTTCTTGGCTCGGTTCGTCATGCACGCGATACAGCAGCGGTGTTTTGCGCTTCTCCAAGGTTTCCGCGGCGCACACATTGGCCTGGATCATGAACTCTTCGATCAGCCGATGGGCGTCGAAGCGCTCGCGCGTTGTGATTTCAGCGACCTGGCCGTCCGCGCCGATCCGCACCCGCCGCTCCGGCAGATCAAGCTCCAGCGGAGACCGGTCTTCACGCGCGCGCGTCACAGCGCGATACGCCGCCCATAACGGCTCAAGCACCGCGGTCATCAAGGGCCCGGTCTTGTCCGAACCCGCCCCGTCAATGGCCGCCTGGGCGTCTTCGTAGGCAAGCTTGGCCGCCGAGCGCATGGTGGCGCGCATGAACTGATGGCGCTTCTTGCGCCCGCCTTTGTCAAAGGTCATTCGCACCGCAAGGCAGGGGCGAACTTCGCCCTCCACCAAGGAACACAAATCCGTCGACAGCCGTTCGGGCAACATGGGCGCCACACGGTCGGGGAAGTACGCCGAATTGCCGCGCTCGAGCGCCCCGCGATCAAGCGCCGATCCGGGCGTGACATAAGCCGCCACATCCGCGATGGCGACAACGACCACAAAGCCCCCCGCATTGTCGGGGGCCTCGTCCTGAGCGGCCCACACGGCATCGTCATGGTCGCGCGCATCGGCCGGATCGATGGTGATCAACGGCAGGTGGGTGAGATCCTCACGTCCCTCAGGTCCCGTTGGCGTGCTCGCCTCGGCTTCGGCCAACTCGCTGTCGGAAAAGCCGTCGACCAGTCCGTGCTCATGGATTGCGATCACGCTTGCCGCGCCGGCGCTGTCGGCCCGGCCGACGACCTCGACGATTGAGGCGAACTTCACCCCGTGCTGGCGTTCGCGATCAACGGTGACAAGCACCAGATCGCCCTCGCTCACTTTCTCACTGTCGCCCCGGCGCACCGCCAAATCCGACCGCACCGACTTGTTGGTTGGCGACACACGCAAACCCATGGATGTGCGCGTGATCACGCCGAGCACCCGCCGTCCGTCCTTGCCGAGTTTCTTGATGATCTTAGCGGTGTATCCGCCCGTCGCCTCATCGCGGGTCAGTCGAGCCAGCGCCCGATCGCCAAGGCCCAGAGCTTGGGTCTCTCGCGTTTTCGCGCCGCGACCGCGACTGGAATGCCCGTGAGCGTCCTTGGCCGGAATGCGGATCTCCACGTTCCCGTCGCCATCGGCGGCTGCGGCGGGTTTGGCGAGCAGATCACCGTCCGCCTCGCGTTCAATCACCTCAATGAGCGTCACCGCCGGCAGATCATCGGTGGCCCGATAGGTGCGCCGCCCTGCCTTGGCGATCTGACCCGTCGCTTCGAGGTCGCGCAGTATGTGCTTCAACGCGATGCGCTCATCGCCGGTAATCCCCAGCGCGTTGGCGAGCTCGCGCTTGCCCAAAACGCCTGGATTCTTACGGATCAGGGCCAGCACCTGGCCGGGATCAAAACTCAGGAATACACCGTCGGCGTCATCGCCAAGCGTGGTCTCGTCACTCATGAGCCGGGGTGTAGCGCGTTTCGCTGCGCGAGTCGCGCGTCATCACTCGGCCGGCGTAAGTTCGGCGATTTCATGGGGGAAGGGGACGCGATAGCTCATCGCCCAAGTGCGCCCATCAATGGCGGCCGACGCGCCATGCCGCTCGACTTGGGCGTTGAGTTCCGCAAACTGATCGGGTGTGAAGTACAAGCTGAAGGATTCCTCGTGACGTTCGCGGGTCATCGGATGGTCAAAGCTCGGCCAAGTCTCAGACCAAGCCATGTGATCATCAGGTGAGGTGTCCCACCGCCATATCATGACCTCATAGTATTGGGGCTCCCACGCCTCTCCGGGATGCGTGCGCAGCTTCGCCACCAGGTCGTACAGCGCCGTCGCGCGGGCGGGCACGGCCGCGCGCACGTCCGGCCACGTCATGTCGCCATAGACGTGAAAGACTTTCTCACGCGTCCCGTCATTGAGATAAAACGATTGGGTCGTCTGGCTGGTCATCGCGACGACATCATAGTCGTCCTCAAGCCCGGCCGTTTCGGCGCTCACGGCGAACTCAGCCCGGAGGGTCTCCATCTCACGGGCGTTGAAGGTTGTGTGTACATACCCTTCGTCCTGCCAGTAGATCGCATGGCCGTCAGCGTAAAGGGCGAAGGCGGGGCTGTCGGAACCGATGACCATCGCCGACGGATTGCGTTCGGTGTAGGCCACGAGCAGGTCGGCCGGTTCTTGCGCCTGCGCAGCCGGTCCGGCGGCGCCGCTCAACCACATTCCTATGACCACAACCAAGCCGGTCAAGCGCGCCATCATCATCTCCCCAGATCGGGCCAGTCAGAACACGTGTGACTATGCGCGCATAAAAACGTCGCCAACATGACCGGGACATGACGAAGATTTAGGCGTGTGGGATGGCCGGATCTGCGCCAGAATGACGTGGTCTTCGAAAACGGAGGTAAGACGATGTGCTATTCGGTCGCGCCGGCGTCTTCTTTGTCCTTGGCCTTGGTCTTCGATGTCTTGTTGGCGGGTTTCTTAACGCCCGCCGATTGACTTTTAGACTTCGACGACGACTTTGCGGTTGCTGACTTCCCGCTTTTAGTGGATCCTTTGCCGGCTGCTTTCTTCGTGGCGGTTTTTTTCTTCGATCCCCTAGCGTCCTTTTCGGCGATCAACACCACCGCTTGGTCGAGTGTGATCGCTTCGGCCTCCATCCCCTTGGGCAGGGTGGCGTTGGTCTTGTCGTGTTTCACGTAAGGCCCATAGCGTCCTGAATAGACGGCGATGAGTTTGCCGGTCTCAGGGTGTTCGCCCAGCTCCTTCAGCGGTTTCGCCGCCGGCGCGCGCCCCCGGCCGGGATTGGCCTTCTTGTCTTCGATCATAGCCACGGCTCGGTTGAGCCCGACCTCAAAGACCTCCTCAATGGAGCTCACATTCGCATAGGTCGATTTGTGTTTCACAAACGGACCATAGCGCCCCAGCCCTGCTGTGATCATGTCACCATCATCGGGGTGAGGACCGACATCGCGCGGAAGCGCCAGCAATTGCAGCGCCTTGTCGAGCGTCACATCGCCAGCCGCCCAGCCCTTGGGCAGGCTCGAGCGCTTGGGTTTGTCCTCGCCGTCGACCGCCATTTCCAGATAGGGGCCAAACCGGCCGGACTTGAGAAAGATGTCCAAGCCGGTGTCGGGATGTTGGCCCAATGGACCTTCCGCCTCCGCCTTTTTCTCAGCGTCTTCGGCGCTCTCGCCCAGCTGGCGGGTATAGCGGCACTCAGGGTAGTTGGAGCAACCAATGAACGCCCCATAGCGTCCCGTTTTCAAGCTCAACCGCCCCGTATCACACAGCGGGCACTGACGCGGGTCCTTGCCATCCTCACGCTCGGTGAAGATATGCGGCCCAAGGCTCTCATTGAGCGTATCGAGCACCTCGGTGATGCGCAGCTCGCCGATCTCACTGACGGCGGCGAAAAATTCGTCCCAGAACTCCCGCAACAGCGCTTTCCACGACAGCTCGCCAGCCGAGACCCGATCGAGTTTCTCCTCCAGGCTGGCGGTAAAATCATACTGGACGTAGCGCGAGAAAAAACTCTCCAGAAACGCGGTGACCAGGCGGCCTTTGCTTTCCGGCACAAAGCGCTTTTGCTCCATGCGCACATAGTCGCGTTCACGCAGGACCGACAGGATCGACGCGTAGGTCGAGGGCCGTCCGATACCCAGTTCCTCCAGCTTTTTGACCAAGCTTGCCTCGGTGTAGCGCGGCGGAGGCTGGGTGAAGTGCTGGTCGGCTGAGATTTTCTCCGCCTGCGCTGGGACGCCCTCGGGCACCGCGGGAAGCCGCGCCTCGCCTTCCTCTTGGGTGTCGTCTTGGCCCTCCATATAGAGGGTCAAAAAGCCGTCAAACGTGATGACCGAGCCCACCGCGCGCAGCATGATCTGGCTGTCTTGGGACGCGATGTCGATGGTTGTGCGCTGCAGGCGCGCGCTTTCCATCTGGCTCGCCAGCGCGCGTTTCCAAATCAGCTCATAGAGCCGAGCCAGGTCGCCCGATAACGGCAACCGGCCGGGCCGGCGTGAGAAACTTGTCGGCCGGATCGCCTCGTGCGCTTCTTGCGCGTTGCGGGCCTTGGACGAATAGGCGCGCGGCACGTCGGGCAGGTAGTCCTTGCCGAATTGCTCTTCGATCACCCGGCGAGAACCTGCGATGGCTTCACCGGCCATTTGCACGCCGTCGGTGCGCATATAGGTAATCAGCCCGACGGTGTCCCCGCCGACATCAACGCCCTCATACAGCTTCTGCGCAGCCTGCATGGTGCGCTTGGCGTCAAACCCAAGCTTGCGCGCCGCCTCTTGCTGCAAGGTCGAGGTCGTAAACGGCGGGGAAGGGTGACGCTTGGTGGGTTTGGACTCCACCTTGGCCACCGCCAGGGTCGCCGCGGCAATGGCGGCTTTGGCGGCCTCCGCTTCGGCCTGGGTCTTGATCGAGAGTTTCTGGAGTTTCTTGCCGCCCAGCGTGACGAGCTTGGTGGGAAAACGCGAAGAGCCGTCCGCCGTCACATCCGCCTCAACGCTCCAGTACTCCTGAGGCTTGAAGGCTTCGATTTCCATTTCCCGTTCGGTCACCAGCCTGAGCGCGACCGATTGCACGCGCCCCGCCGATCGGGCCCCGGGCAGTTTGCGCCACAACACCGGCGACAGCGTAAAACCAACCAAATAGTCGAGCGCGCGCCTGGCGAGATAGGCGTCGACCAGCTCCATGTCCACGTCGCGCGGGCTGGCCATGGCCTCGGTGACGGCGCTCTTGGTGATGGCGTTGAACACCACGCGCTTGACGTCTTTGTCTTTCAACGCGCGCTTTTTCGCCAAGACCTCCAGCACGTGCCAGGAGATGGCTTCCCCCTCCCGGTCGGGGTCGGTCGCCAGCACAAGCCCGTCGGCGTCCTTCAGGGCGTCGGCGATGTCCTTCAGGCGCTTTTGTGATTTGGAATCGACCTCCCACGACATGGCGAAGTCGTCGTCAGGCAGCACCGAGCCGTCCTTGGACGGCAAATCGCGCACATGCCCATAGCTGGCCAAGACCTGATAGTCTTTACCCAGGTACTTGTTGATCGTTTTGGCTTTTGCGGGCGATTCCACAACGACGACTTGCATCGCACCCTCACGTTTGGCGCAAATGTCATGACCCGTGGCGCAGACGAAACCGATCGCCCGCTTCCCCGGCTGCAAGACACCACGCGCGCCGACCGGCTTTGCGGACGGGAAGGTGAGGACGCTCCGGTGTCCTGTCAACACGCTCAGCCGGCAAACTGGCGAACTCCCGCTATGCGCGCCATGATTTTTATGCCAACCTATGCGTGTACAGTCCGAGTAAAGAGAGTATGCGCCGATGACCTATGATTCCCCGAGAAGATCGCCCAACACTCTGGAAACACTGGAGTATTTGCCCGACCTTGCACGACAGGGGGCGGGACTGGCGCGCCGCGTTGGCGAAGATGCGCTGGCGGACACGTTCATGCAGGCTCACCTGGCGGCCGCCGCGCTGTATCAACGCAGCCGCAGCGATACGTAGCCTGCGTCCATTTGAACCGCAAAGCCAGCAAGCTCCAACTCCAACAACGCCGCAGTGACGCTAGCGGCGGGGGCTTGCGCGGCCCGGATGATCTCGTCGCGGTGCGCTGGGCTCGCCGAGAGCAGCGCCAACACCCGCTCACGCACCGCGTCGGCTTCCTCGTCGAGGTCCAACCCATCGCGGGGCCCGTCGGACCATTCAGCATCGTCGGTGAATCCAGAAGGATCGCCGTCCAAGGCGCCCGCGCCAAACGGCATGCTCGCCTGACCGATGACTGCGAGCACATCCTCGGCGCTCTCGACCAACGCCGCGCCTTGCTTGAGCAGATGATTCGCGCCGGCCGCCCGCGGGGCGGCGGGGTGGCCGGGCACCGCCATGACGTCGCGGCCCTGTTCG
>CAZADA010000016.1:0-36985 GCA_964483775.1 uncultured Caulobacterales bacterium | reverse complement strand
GCTCCCGAGGCGCCAATCGGATGGCCAATGGCGATGGCGCCGCCATTGACGTTCACCTTGTCCAAATCCCAGCCCATATCCTTGTTCACCGCGCAGGCCTGAGCGGCAAAGGCCTCATTGGCTTCAATCAGATCAAGGTCCTCAACTGTCCAGCCAGCTTTATCAAGCGCCGCCCGGCTCGCCGGGATCGGGCCCGACCCCATGACGGCTGGATCCACACCCGCAGTGGCCCATGAGGCGATCCGCGCCATTGGCGTGATCCCGCGCGCCTGCGCGTCATCTTCCGACATCAACGTCAGCGCCGCCGCCCCATCATTGATGCCGGATGCATTGGCGGCCGTCACCGAACCGTCGGGCTTAAATGCCGGGCGCAGCCGCGCCACGCCGTCCATGTCCACGCCTTCGCGAATGTACTCGTCCTCATCCACGACGATCTCGGCCTTTTTGCTTTTGATCGTCACGGGCGCGATTTCGTCTTTGAACCTGCCGGCCTTCTTCGCCGCTTCCGCCTTGTTCTGCGAGGCGACGGCGAACTCGTCTTGGATCTGACGCGTGATCTGCCATTGCTCGGCGACATTCTCAGCGGTGACGCCCATGTGGTAGCCGTTGAAGGCGTCCCACAACCCATCTTTGATCATGGTGTCGACAAACTGCAGATCGCCCATCTTTTGGCCTTTGCGCAAATGGGCCGCATGCGGCGCAAGGCTCATGCTTTCCTGACCGCCCGCCAGGACGATTCGGGAATCGCCCGCCTGGATCGCCTGCGCACCCAACGCGACGGCCCGCAGGCCGGAGCCGCAAACCTGGTTGATGGTCAAAGCCGTGCGTTCCTTCGGCACGCCGGCGGCCATCGCCGTTTGCCGCGCCGGATTTTGACCCGACCCGCCGGTCAACACCTGTCCCAGCACCACCTCAGACACATCCTCGGGCGTGATCTGCGCACGGGCCATGGCCGCGGTCAGGGCGACCTCACCCAGCTCATGCGCGGGCGTGTTGGCGAAGGCCCCGTTGAACGAACCAACTGGCGTGCGCGCCGCGCTCGCGATGACGACTTGGACCATGGACGTATCTCCCAGTGTGTTGTGTGCATTTGCGCAAAAATGCTGCGCCAGCGGCAAACCGCGCTTGCGCCTTTTAAGCATCCACAACACTATTGATGCAACTAAAGCCCACGCAAACCGAATTCGGATCGCAAAACACTGGGCCGGGAGATCGAGATGCCGCAAAAGCCTTCATCACGAAACGGCAAGGGCGATGCTAATGAACCTGTTGTCGTCAAGAAGTATGCGAACCGCCGCCTCTACAACACGAGCACAAGCACATATGTGACGCTGGAAGACCTCTCCGATATGGTCAAAGAGGGCGTCGACTTTGTCGTTTATGACGCCAAGAGCGGAGATGACATCACGCGCGCCGTTCTAACGCAGATCATTTTTGAGCAGGAAAGCCGAGGACAAAATCTCCTTCCGGTCCAGTTTCTGCGCCGCCTCATCCGTTTCTATGGCGACAGCCTGCAAGCTTTCGTGCCGTCATACCTTGAAATGTCGATGGAAGCATTCGCCAAACAACGTGAGCGCATGCAAGATCGTTTCTCTGACAGCTGGTCTGCCGGCACCATGGACGCGTTCCACGATCAAGCGCGCAAGAACATGGAACTGTTTGATCACGCCATGCGCATGTTCACGCCGTTTCGCAGCGCCGACGACGCCGACCTCCCCGAAGGCGTGAGCGCGAATCCAACGGCCGAGACAGCCAGCGCCAACGCCGTCGAAGCGCTGCGCAAAGAGATGACCGCCATGCAGGCCAAGCTCGATGCGCTGACGACCCAGGCCGACACGAAAAAGTCGCCGAGCAAGTAAGCCAGCCCGCGCTGCGGCCTGTCGCGCGGCTCAGTCCTCTGCGCCGTGCGCATCGGGCAGCGGCGCGGCCATGCCGAAAGCGCGGCCTTGCAAACGTTCAACGCCCAGCTGCGCCAACAGCGCGGCTTCCGCGTCATCGCCCACCCACTCGGCCACGACTTCCATGGACAGCGCCTGGGCCAGCTGAACCAAGGCTTGGATGAAGCTGGTGTCTCCATCCGGTTTGGCCACCCCGTCCACATAAACGCCGTCGATTTTCACCTCATCGGGACGCAAGGCCTTCAGGTAGCGAAACGATGTGTATCCCGCGCCAAAGTCATCGATGGCGAACCGCGCGCCCGCCGCGCGAACCCGTTCGACAAACTCGCTCACACGCTCTTGGGCGTCGACGGCGCACGTCTCGGTCAGCTCGATCGTCAACCGATCGGTCACGCCGCCGCCCAATGCTTCAAGCGCGCACAGATACGCATCCGCCGCATCAGGTTGGCGCACCGTGGCGCCCGACACGTTCACCGCCAGCCGCAAGTCGGGACGCTCGCCCAAAGACCGCGCCGCCAACTCCAACACTTGGACATCCACGTAACGGATCAACCCGCTCGCCTCCGCCGCCGCGATGAAGGACGCGGAGGATCCAACCTGACCGCGACCATCGTCTAAGCGAGCCAAGCACTCGTAACGCACCGGAGTTCGCGCTTGCGCACACACGATCGGTTGATAGTGCAGCACCAATCGCTCAGACTGCAGCGCCTCAAGCACGTCCTGGGCGACCGAGGCCGCCTCCGAGCGCTCCGTGGCGGCGCGGCGCACGGCTGGCATGATGTGGATCTGCCCAGGCCCCTTGCGCTTGGCCGAGTCGAGCGCCGCCTCAGCTTGCAAAAGCAAAGCGCTGCCAAGCCCCGCATCTTCCCGCGCGGACACCGCCCCGACGGACACAGACACTTGGACCGGTCCGCCTGGCGTCGTCACCACGCCTTCAGAGGCCTTGCGCTGCAATCGACGCACCGCGCCCTCGACATGGTCAAGGTCGCACGGCGCCAGAAGAACGCCGAACTTGTTGCCCGCAATGCGCCCCACCAAGTCATGGGCGCGAGCGGCGCGGTCCAACCGACCCGCCACCGTGCTGACCAAACGGTCCCCGACATCCAAGCCAAAGCGCATATTGATCGAGGACAACTCATCAATCGCGAGCGCAACAAACACCGACGCCCCACCCGACCGGGAGGCCCGAGCAACCTGTGTTTCGGCCGCCTCACACCAACGTTCGCGAGGCAAGAGCCCCGTCAGATCATCGATACTCGCCGCCGCCGTGAGCATGCGCTCACGTCGCTTTTGATCGTGAATGCTCCGGATGGCGCCGACAAAGGTTGGGTGGTCGCCGCCAAGCCACGCGCCACGCTCCTCAAACCAGCACTGGCGCCCGTCGCTCGCGCGGATCACATACTCAATTTTCAGAGCAGGGACCGTCACATCGCCCTCACCGGGCCCCATCGCGAGAACTCGCTCGCGACGCGCCCGCACCACCTCGGGCAACAACCGATGAAACGCCTCACAGGTCAGCAAGGCTGAAGGGTCGGTTTGTCCGAACAGCCGCATCGCGGCAGGCAGATCGACCCAATACAGCTCGCCCGTCAGCGGATTGAGCTCATACACCGCGCCGCCGAGCAGGCGCACGGCCATACCAGTCGAGCGATCGAGCCGTCCCGAAGCCGACGAAGAACACACATGTTGGTTGGCCATCTACGCACCATCTCGATCTGTAGAGATTGTGCGGCAAACAGTTAAAAACTTCATCAAAGCCGGCGTGAACGGCGCCATCACGGTAAACAACAGGTTAGCTTTGGCGCCGGCCTTGCTAGGTGGTCCGTCGGGAGGACGCACCATGGCGACCAAATTGATTCCATTGAGCGCGCGCACGCCGGCCATAGCGGGGCCGCAGCCGCCGCCAGCATTGGTGGACGATCGCCGGCCGCAAGCCCAGGGATCCTCCGGGGAACCCGTTGAGCACGACGCCGAATACGATCGGATCGCGCCGGCTTCCCAGCGCGTGTTGGACCGTCTGGCGCGTACATTGACCGGGCCCCGGCTGCCGGCGCCGCTCGCGTGCACGCTCTATCAGGCGCGCCAGTCCATGCCCGAGTCCACGCCCGACCACGATGAGCCGCGGCTCAACACCACGACTTGATTCGGCAGACCTACTCGAAGCCCGTGCCCACCGCGATATCGCGCCGCGCAGTCACGATCGTCACGATGAACCCGGCGAGCACATCCAACAGCACCATGAGCATCAGCAAGAAGAACACCGATGTCGCAAACGCGGGCAAGAGGATAAACTCGACAAGACAGCCCACGAACAAAATCAACGAAAAAGCGTGGTTGATGATCGCGCTCGTATCGGCGCTCGTCGCCCGAATGAGCTCCAAAAACAACAAACACAGCGCCAGTGTCAGCAGAATATCACCGGATGAAATCTGCCATTGGCCGCCCGTCGCCAAAGGGATCGTAAAACGCGTCTTGGTAAATTCATCTGCCGCGTTACCAATCAGTGTCGCCTCAGCGTGATCAACGCCATCTTCCGATGCGGTTACTTCAGTTTGCTGCGCCGCTTCAGCGTCAGCTTGTTGCTTCGAAACATCATCCATGTAGATGAATGCCATGATGTTGTAGATAATCACCGGGATTAACAACAACGGAATACTACCAAACTTCAGCATGCCACCTTTCCGCCGAGGGCCGCCCCCCTGCGCCTTCCGAAGTTGCTGCGCCTTGCGAGCTGCTGTTCCAATCGCGAGATGTTCGTGCGCCAAATCCGCCTCCGTGCGATCGTACCCAAGCCCGACAGCGATTAATACTCTTCATAACCGTTGCTGCGTCGAGCACGCGAGTTGAGCCACATCACGCCAAGCAAGTCACTGATCGACGCCGCCAACCGTCCAAAATTGGTATACTTTGAACGGCCATGTTGACGAGGCCGATGGTTCACATCTCGGAACTCAACGTCAAAGCCTTCGCGCAGCATCAACGCAGGCAAAAACCGATGCATGTGATCAAAGTAGGGCAACTGTATGAACGCCTCGCGCCGAAACGCCTTCAATCCGCATCCGGTGTCATCGGCCTTGTCTTTGAGCAATCGCTTGCGCACGCCGTTGCCCACGCGTGATCCAAATTTCTTCCAGACATTGTCTTTGCGTTTAGCCCGACGCCCGGCGACCATCGCCACCCCATCCTGAGCGTTGGCCAGCTGATCGGCCAGCCCAGGCGCATCGGCCGGGTCGTTTTGCCCGTCGCCATCGAGGGTCACCACAATCGAGCCCGCTGCGGCGTTCACGCCCGTATGCACAGCGCGGCTCTGTCCTGCATTGGCCTTGTGCATCAGCACGCGCAGCTGGGGCGTTTCGGTCTTCTTGGCGACCAAACGTTCATGGGTCGCATCCCGGCTCGCATCATTCACAAACAGCATTTCGTACCGCCAACCGGCGAATGCCGTCGCAATTTCGTCAATCAGATCGCCGACATTGTCTTCCTCGTTGTAGACGGGAACGACCACACTGACATCGACAGGGCTCTCAAGCATGTCTGGCCTTTGCTCAAACTTACCAGGCAGGGGATGGGCGGTCTGATACAGGGTTCCTCGACCAGGCGCTTGCGGTTTTTTCAGCTTGTCCACGCATCCTGATGCATTACGGTCGCTTTCAACACGCTGGGGGGCGGGGGAGTAGGTATGGCGTCGCGTTGGGTTGCCCTTTTGGTTTTGGCCGTGATCACGGTGGCCGCAGGCCTGCCGGGCGTCATGACCCTGCCGCCAATGGATCGCGACGAAGCTCGGTTCGCCCAAGCCACAGCGCAAATGATCCGGCTGTCGGATGGCGAAAAACCCGCCTGCCTCACCGAAGACCAAGCCCACAGCCTGGCGCCCAAGGGCCTGCCCGAGGCCCAACAGCAAACGGCCAACGACCTTAGCCGCCGCATCGCGGGCGCAACAACGTTGTGCTTCCAGGATGAGCAACGCAACAAGAAACCCATCGGCATCCACTGGCTGCAGGCCACAGCGGTCCAGCTGTTCGCCGGCGGAAACCCGGACAATATCTGGGTGTATCGGCTTCCATCTCTCCTCGGCGCGATTCTGGCCGTTTGGGGATGTTACGCCGCCGGTTGCTCGCTGCTCGGCCGACGGGCGGCCTTCTTCGGCGCAGCCCTGCTCGCGCCGACCATCGTGCTGGGCATCGAAGCCAACCTGGCCAAGACCGACGCCATGCTTGCCGGCGCGACGACCCTGGCCATGGCCGCTTTGGCGCGCCTGTATGTCGCCCGTCCGGTGTTCGACGAAACGGGAATGGCAAGCGAACGCCCGCGATTGCGCGGCGCGGCGATGGGTTTCTGGCTCGCCATGGCCCTCGGCGTCTTGGTCAAGGGCGTCACGCCCCTCGTGGCCGGCCTGACCATCCTCGCCATCGCCCTAATGGACCGCGATGTCCGGTGGCTCAGGCCCGCGCTGTGGTGGCCGGCCATCCTCGCTTTTTTGGTCATCACCGCGCCCTGGTTCATCCTGATCAACGTGTTCACCGAAGGCCAATGGCTCCTTGAGGCGTTGGGTCAAGACGCCGGCGGTAAGATCGTCTCAACCCAAGAACAACATGGCGGTCCGTTCGGCTACCATTTGGGTGTGCTGGCGTTGGGCGCGTTTCCGATGATCATCTTGGTGCTGCCCGGCTTGACGCGCGCGCTTGGCGCCGCGTTCACCCGCCGCGCCATTGACCGGCCCGGACTGCGCTTCTTGTTGGCATGGCTGGTCCCGACCTGGCTGTTTTTTGAGCTGCTGCCAACAAAGCTCGCCCACTACACGCTGCCGATCTACCCCGCTCTCGCCCTGATGGCCGGCGCCGTCCTCGCCGCGATTGTCGAGCGCCGCGCCAACGCCTCCACATGGTTGATGAGCTTTGTGTCCGCCTTGGTGTTCGCCGTCAGCGCGGCGGCGCTCGCCCTTGCCGTGATCATCTTACCGGCCATCAGCACCGTCGACGGGTTCAGCGCCATCGACGATGCGCCCATGTCAACCCTCCAACAGATCCTTGGCGACTTTGAGGACAGCCTGTCGACCTTTGAGCTCGCCGGCGCCATCGCGCTCGGCATGGGACTGGTCGCCGCGCCCTTCATGTTTTTGGTCGCCCGAGCCCCGCGCGCCTTCCTAGCGGTGGTGATCGCGCCCGCCATCGCCTGGCACATCGTGGCTCTGCAATATGTCGCGCCCAAACAACAGGATATGTTCACCAGCGCCAAGCTGGACCAAGTGCTCGAGGGCATGGTGCTCCACCCCGTTCAGCACGACACCCCGCCCATCCTGATTTCTGGCTACACCGAACCCAGCCTGGTGTTTCTGCTCGGCGGCAAAGTCGAGCTGTTGCCAGGGGACGCCTCACCAAGCGAAATCGCATGCCGCGCCGTGGAGAAACGCGACCGCGCGATCATCGTTCCCGAAGCCATCCAAGACGCCGTTGAAGACGAAGTCGTGCGCTTGGGCGGCAATTTCGTGACTCCCAAGCCCGACAGCCAGCTCACCCGGCCTGGCTCAGACGTGATTGAGGGCATCAACTATTCTCGCGGCGACGTGGTCAGCCTGGTGATCTTCGACAACAAGAACCCCGTGCCCGATGCGTGCGCGCCCGATGCTGCTCCTGAAGAGACGGCTGCGCCGCGCCCCGCGGCAGTGAGCGCCCCCACACCGACAAACTAAGGGCGAGCGATCACACCGCCGCCGCAGCGTGGGCGGGCAAGCCTCGGCCCGACGGCGAGGTATGCAACGCCGTCTCCACCTGGGCGACGGCATCCTTCAGGGACGGCAAGAAATTCTCGATCGCGGTATCGCGTGTGAGCGCCGAGCGAATGAACCGCATGCAAACGACGGCGCGCAATTGACCATCACGGTCACGCACCGGCAGGGCGAGTCCCGCTTCGCCATGCACGGGCCGCATATCAAGAGCATAGCCGCAGTCCGCAGCCTGCGCGGCCGCATCCAGCGCACCAGACGCCACCTCAGCCTCCGCGCCCTCCTCATCCAAGGCCCGCTTACGCTCCGCCTCACTCAAGCACGCGAGAAACATCAGGCCCGAAGGGCTTGCCGACAAACTCAAGGTCTGCCCAGGCGTGTACCGCGCCAACACCAGAGGGCTCAGATGATCCGTCACCAGCCGTACGCGCACCTGGCCTTCATCGGTCACGGTCGACAACATCAGCGGCCACAAAATGTCGCGGCACAACGCCGTCAGCACGGGAGCCGCGGTGTCGTGCACCCAGCTGTCATCGTGATAGCCATTGGCGAGGCTGCAGACGCGCTCCATCGGCCGGTATCGATCATCGGCCACATCGCGGCGGGCAAAGCCGCCAAGGCACAGCGTCTCAAGAATGCGGTAAGCGGTTGTTCGCGGCAACGACGTGCGTGCGGCGACCTCAGTCACCGTGAGCCCGTCCTGAGCGTTGAGCACTTCAAGGGTTTCCAGGCCGCGCAACAGCGCACGGATGGGGCGAAATTGTTCTGCGGCCTGATCGCGCATGGGAAGTTCCTGACCTTCGGGGTCAAAACCTAACCGAGAATTGATTCGAGTCCAACACCCGCCAGCCGCGCATTGCGGCGAAAGCTAGGCCGAATGGCGTTGAGCCGGCTTCATTACGCTGTGGGCCAACGCCGCCAAAACAATCAGAGGACTGAGGCAGGTATAGCCAATCTGTCCGACCGGTGTGCGGGCAAACTTCTTGAAATAGCGGGCAAAGCCACGGCCCTTATGCCAACCAACTCTCAACCGGCTGGCAGGGCTGGTCGCCCCTTCATGCTCGACAACGGCATCGGGCGCAAAGGCGACCGAACCGCCTAACTCACGGACTCTGCGACAAATATCCACATCTTCGACGTGAATGAAGTATCCCTCGTCAAAGCCGCCCAGCGCGTGGAAGTCATCTGCGCGCATCATCATGCACGCCCCGCTGACCGTCGGCATGGTCTGCGGGCCGAACGGCGCCGGTTCATCTTCAAGGTGCACCGAGCGAAACGCTGGATGCACGCGGCCAAAGGCGCGCAGACCCGACACTTCAACAAAAGTCGACCAAGGCGTCATGTCGCCACGTCGAGCGCCGCGCTGCTCACGCCCATCAAGACCAAGCACCCGCCCGCCAACAATCCAGGGACGCATCTGTGTCTCGCCAACATCGGCAAGCTCTGCGGCCACGCCGGGCGTCACCGACGCATCGGGGTTGAGGAACAAAAGACGATCCGACGTGGCGTGGCGCGCGCCAAGGTTGCACCCCGCGCCAAACCCAACATTCCCGTGACCCCAAATGATGCGAAACTCTTTGTGGAGTGCGGCGGCGTGCAACAACCGGTTGCGCGTCTCGCGCGGATTGCCATTGTCCACCAAAATGACTTCGTCCACATCGGGCGCGCTGAGCACCGATTCCAAACACTGAAACAGACGAGGCCCCGTGCGCCAGGAAACAATCACCGCGGCGACGGTGGGCCGCGGCGCGCGCACAATGGTCGCGGGTGCGGGCGCCTCACGGACGGGTTGAACTAGCGGCAGCGCATACTCCACGCCCTGGCGCACTTCGAGTGCTTCGCTAAGCGCCGACATACTCACCTCCCGTTCGCGCAGATTGCGCTCCCTCGTCCCCAATCACCGCACACGCCACCGCCGCGCTGAACCCCGTGGCAAGCCACCATTCTTGCCAAACCCCATAACTGACAGCAGCCATGCCCGCCCCCGCGGCCAAGGTCGCGCCCACAGCGCGTTGACGATCAACTGATCCGTGCTTACCGCCACCAACCTGCCACCCGGTTAACCACAATGCGGTCGCCAACAACCCAACCCCTACGACACCGGTCTCCAGCAACACGTGCAAACCAGCGCTGTGGGGATGCAAGCTCATCAGGTCCAACGTAATCCCCCGCACCTGGGCGAACTGCTCCAGCCCACGCGATGCATCAAAACCGAGACCGATAATCGGCGATGACAACCACGTGTTGACAGAAAACGCCCAGATCGCTGCGCGATATTCCCAGCTGAGCGGCAACAGGTTGCGAACTTCCTGGGGAAACAACCAGGCCGCCGCCAACACCGGCGCCGCCACAATGCTCAACGCTGCAACACCGCCGCCCAAGCGCACGGCGCGGTTTGGCGCCGAGGCCGTGGCCAGCAGCACGGCCAAACCCAAGGCCAAGCCGACAAGATTGCTCGTGATTCCAAACGCCGCGCCGAACACCAGGCCCGCAGCCACAAGGCCCAGCGCAACGCGCCTCCCCAACAGCCCTTGACGCCAAAGCACGACAATGGCCGCCGGCGTCAACGCCACCAAGCTCGACACACCATGCCCGAGATTGCGGTGGATCTCCCCGATGGGCCGCCCCTCGCGGCCCGAAAGAGTGGTGATCAGGCCGCCCGTGACCAACTCGAAGGCGAACACCGCCACGCTCGCTAAACAGCACATCACCAAGGCGGTCTGAACGCGAAGTCGCGCCGCCCCCCGCAGACCGCGCGCCAAAATCAACACCGCGGCGTAGAGCGGCACTGTCGCCGCCATGACGATCACATTGCGGGCCGACGGCCAAGGCGACCATGCAAAGCTCACCACCGCCCAGGCAAAGAAGGCCGCCAGAACCAGCAAGGCGCGCTCGCGCCGCCAGTCGATCCGCACGGCCCAGCCCTGGCGGGCGACGCCTATGAGCAAAACGACGATGCTGACAACGCCGATCAGCCCCATGGCGGGCGCAACGCCCAGTCCACCCGCCGGCAGCATAATCGCCAGCAGGATAAACAGGACTGCACAAGTCCATCCGCCATCATATGTGCGCACCCCACAGCGCGCATTTGGAACACTCACAATGCCGTCCCTTCCCTAGACGGTTTGCACTCTCACTCCACGGCCTCCGCCATCGCCGAGGCGTCAACCTCCCCGCGCGGCCGTAAATCGGGCGCCAACGCTTCGTGCGCCAACGCCTCAACAGCCGCATCGAGCCCAACGATGTCCTGACGCTTGGCCCCTTCGCCAAACCGGCGCAGCGCCAAGGTCCGCTCATCAGCCTCCTGGCGACCGACCACGGCGATCACCGGAACCTTCCGATCGGAATGCTCGCGAATCTTGTAATTGATCTTCTCGTTGCGCAGGTCGATCTCGACACGCAGTCCCGCCCGGCGCAGCGCCTCGGCGGCCTCTTCGGCGTAACCGTCGGCGTCCGACGTGATGGTCGTCACCACAACCTGCACCGGCGCCAGCCACAGCGGAAACGCACCGGCGTAATGCTCAATCAGAATGCCCGTGAACCGTTCGAGCGACCCAAACAACGCCCGATGCAACATCACTGGGCGATGCTTTTCGCCATCTTCGCCCGTGTAGGTCGAATCGAAGCGCTCGGGCAGGTTGAAATCCACCTGCAGCGTACCGCATTGCCAATCGCGCCCGATGGCGTCGCGCAACACAAACTCAAGCTTGGGACCGTAAAACGCGCCCTCGCCAGGGTTCACGCCATACGGAAGGCCCGTCGCCTCCAGCGCATGCTTCAAAGCGGCTTCGGACTTATCCCATACCGCGTCATCACCGATCCGCGCCTCTGGCCGGTCGGAGAATTTGATCCGCACGTCCTCAAAGCCGAAATCCTTGTAGATATCGAGAATGAGGTCGACGACCTTCAAACATTCGTCCTGCAGCTGGTCCGGCGTACAGAAAATGTGGGCGTCATCTTGGGTGAAATGGCGCACGCGCATCATGCCGTGCAAGGCGCCCGACGGTTCGTAGCGGTGCACCTTGCCGAACTCAGCCATGCGCAGCGGCAGCTCCCGATACGAGCGCTGACCGTGATTGTAGACCTGCACCCCGCCCGGACAGTTCATCGGCTTGAGCGCGTATTTGCGCTCATCCGGCATGACGGTGGAGTACATGTTCTCACCGAATTTCTCGGCGTGCCCTGAGGTCTCCCAGAGCGAATAGTCGAGCAGATCCGGTGTGTTGATCTCGACATAGCCCGCGGCGTCTTGGCGACGGCGCATGTAGGCGATCAGCATTTGGAACAGCGTCCAGCCCTTGGCATGCCAGAAGATCGAGCCGGGCCCTTCATCTTGCATATGGAACAGGTCCATCTGCCGACCAAGCCGGCGGTGGTCGCGCTTTTCCGCTTCCTCAAGCCTCGTCAAATGGGCCTTGAGATCCTTGTCGTTCGCCCACGCGGTGCCGTAAATCCGCTGCAGCTGCGCATTGCGATGGTCGCCGCGCCAATAGGCGCCGGCCAGTTTCATCAGCTTGAACGCCCCTTTGGGCACCCGCCCCGTCGACGGCGCATGCGGACCGCGACACAGATCGTGCCAATCGCCCTGACGATAGATCGTGATCACTTCATCGTCGGGCAGGTCGCGAATCAACTCGGCCTTGAAGGTCTCACCGAGCTTCTCAAAGTGGGCGATCGCCGCATCGCGCGCCCACACATCGCGCACAAACGGGCTGTCGCGCTCGATGATCTCCACCATCTTGGCTTCGATCGCCTCGAAGTCCTCGCTCGAGAACGGCTCGTCGCGGAAAAAGTCGTAGTAAAATCCGTCCTCGATCACCGGACCGATCGTCACCTGCGTCCCTGGGAACAAGGTCTGCACAGCCTCGGCCAAAATGTGCGCTGCATCATGACGGATCACCTCAAGACCTTCAGGATCTTTGTCGGTGATGATCCGCACGTTCGCATCAGCCTCAATAGGGCGCGACAAATCGCGCAATTCGCCATCGACGCTAATCAAGAGGGCCTTTTTGGCGAGCGACTTTGAGATGGACTCCGCCAGGTCGCGGCCGGTGGCCCCGTCAGGAAGTGCGCGCACGGCGCCGTCGGGCAAGGTGACATTAGGCATGATGTTCAGGTTCCACGTGCGAAGCGTCGCGATCCCGTCGCGGACCGCGCCAATCCCCCATCAGCCAGGGCGCATACCAAGGCGCGCGGCGCACCGTCTCTGGCGCGGGGTCGTAACCGGAGCTGCCGAACGGACGGCACCGCGAAAACCGCGCCAGACCAAGCCAAAAGCCGCGCCAAGCGCCGTGGCGCTGCACAACTTCAATCCCATACACAGAACAGCTTGGCTCGTGGCGACAGCGCACACCGACGGCTTGCAGGATCGGACTCCCGATCACGCGGTAAAGGCGCAACAGCGCCACCATCACTGCCGACCCAATCCTGGGCATTTGCGTCGCTCCCCAAGCTTTCTCTGTTAGCCCAACTGCGCACGGGGCAAAAGCCCGACGATCAGTGGTTGCGTCGGGTTTTTTCAAGCTGCAAGCCTACCTGCGCGCCAGTCCAGGTCCAGAAAAATGTTGCATCGCAAAAAATCACACATTGACTCAAGATATTGAGGCTGATTCGCGCGCAAATGCCCACATTCTGCCGAATGAAGGCCACATTCCGGGCGCTATCGGGCCAGCGCGTCTTCCATCGCCGCAACGCCAGCCCGCCAGGCCAAAAGCGTCGAGGCATGCCGGCGAGGATAGGGCTTCACACCTTCAAGTTCGACAAGATCGGCAAACCGCCCGGTCGGCGCAACGCCATTAGCCGCCAACATCGCCTCAAGCGCATCTCGCGCAGAACGAAGCTCCTCAAGGTCGGCGCCCACCGCGTGAGCGGCGAAGATGCTGGCCGAAGCCTGGCCAAGCGCGCAGGCCTCAACCTCAAGACCCAGCTTGGCAATCCGCCCCAACGCATCAAGAGCGACGCTCACCTCAACCTCCGAGCCGCACACCATGGACCGCTTCAGCGCGCGCCCATCGGGCTGGGCAAGCGCGCCCAGGTGCGAGATCTGCGCCGCGCGCCGCAGCAAGCTGGTCGGATACAGGTCGTCGGCCATAGCCGGGATATGGCGCACCATCTGCTCGCATGCAATTGCTGACCGGCCTAGCTCACGCGCCGCCACGTCGCGCCCTTTGGACCGTCCTCAATGAGCACGCCAGCCGTCGCCAGATCGTCGCGAATGCGGTCGGCGGTGGCGAAGTCTTTGGCCTTGCGCGCAGTTTGACGCTCAACCAGCATGGCGTCGATCGCGTCAGCCGACAGAGCGCCATCCCCGGCATCCCCCTGAAACCAGGTCTCAGGGTCACACTGCAGCAAGCCCAGCAGATCGCCCGCCGCCAACAGCGCCGCCTTGGCGGCCCGCCGGCCCGGCGCGTCCGTCGCCTTGTTCGCCTCGCCCACCAACTGCGACACCGCTGCAAAGGCGGCCGGCGTGTTCAGATCATCCTCCAACGCCGCGACGACGCTGGCGGGCGGCTCGCCGCGCTCACCGTCCACATCGCCCAAACGTCGGAGCGCGCCATACCAGCCGTCCAGCGTCGCTCGCGCCTGGGCCAACAGGCCATCGGTCCAATCCAAGGGCTGGCGATAGTGCGCCGACAGCAAGGCAAACCGCAAAACCTCCCCCGGCCAGTGCGCGAGAAGCTCGTGCACCAGTTTCACATTGCCCAGTGACTTGGACATCTTCTCGGCATCCATGGTCAGAAAGCCGTTGTGCAGCCACACCCGCGCCAGCGGGGCCCCATGGTGCGCACACCGAGACTGCGCGAGCTCGTTTTCATGATGGGGAAACTGCAAATCCTGACCGCCGCCATGAATATCGATGGTCTCGCCGAGCTGGGCTTCGATCATCGCCGAGCACTCGATATGCCACCCCGGACGCCCGCGCCCCCACGGACTGTCCCAGCCCACCACATCAGGAGCCGACGGCTTCCACAGCACAAAGTCGGCCGGATCGCGCTTATACGGCGCCACCTCCACCCGCGCACCGGCGACCATGTCGTCACGCGACCGATTGGACAGCTCGCCATACTCGCCATGCGAGGTCACGTCGAAAAGCACATGCCCCTCCGCGGGATAGGCGTGCCCGCTGTCAACCAACCGACCGATCAGATCCACCATTTCGCGGATATGCCCGGTGGCCGTGGGCTCCAAGGTCGGCGGCAAAACGCCGAGCGCCGCAGTGTCGTCGCGATAGATCTGCGCGTAGCGCTCGGTGATCGCCGCAATCGCCTCGCCCGTCTCGGCCGCTTTGGCGATGATCTTGTCGTCGACATCGGTGATGTTGCGGGCGTAAACCACATGTTCAGCGCCATAGGTCTGACGCAACACACGAAACAACACATCAAACGCCACCGGCGGCCGAGCATTGCCGATATGAGCGTAATTGTAGACCGTTGGACCACACACATACATCGTCACCCGGTCCGGATCGGCGGGCGTGAACGCCTCTTTCGAGCGCGTCAGCGTGTTGTGTAGGTGCAGCGGCATAACAAGCAGTCTCATACGATCATTAGTGAGCGCGCCTTTTACGCCGCCCATTCGCCAATGACCACAGCGCCGATGCGTGATCACAGCGCGGATCACTGTCTCGTTAGCCGTTGTCAGCGCGCCATCCGTTTCAATCCGGCCCGCGACCACCTACGTATAGTCATCAATGGAAGTTGGACGGGCGTTAAGTCCGGGCTTTTGGGCCCCGGCTCGACTGTCGGTCCCCGAAAAAGGGGTCATCACTGCAATGACTGAATCAAGAGAGCGCGCCCAAACTGCAGGCGCGCGAAAATCCAGCGGCGCGCGCGCCGGAAACGGCGTCACAAAGAGCAAAATCGTTCCGGTGAACCTCAACGCGGCGCCCATGAAACGCCCAACCCGCGAAGAGGCTGAGGCCGCTGTGCGCACCCTACTGGCGTGGACGGGCGATGATCCCAATCGCGAAGGGTTGCTCGACACGCCCAAGCGCGTCGTCGACGCCTACGAAGAGTGGTTCTCCGGCTACACCGCAGATCCCAATAAGGAACTGAGCCGCGTCTTCGAAGACGTGTCGGGCTATGATGACATTGTCATGCTGCGCGGCATCGATGTTGAGAGCCATTGCGAACACCACATCGCGCCGTTCCTGGGCACGGCCCACGTCGCCTACATGCCAACCGACCGCGTTGTGGGCATCTCCAAGATTGCGCGTGTGGTCGAGATTTTCGCCAAACGCCTCCAAACCCAAGAAACCATGACGGCGCAAATCGCCGACGCGATCACCGAAGCGCTTGAGCCGCGCGGTGTGGCGGTCTACATCGACGCTGTGCACCAATGCATGACGACGCGCGGCGTACACCACCCGAACGTTTCGACGATCACGACTCGTTTCACCGGCGTGTTTAAGGACGATATCGAACTGCGTGATCGCTTCATGCGCTTGTCCCAGGGTCCAGCGCGCTAGCCCCGCCAGCGTGCATGCCAACCGCTAAGAACAGCCCCCGCCCGTCGTCCGCGGGGTCGCGCGCTCGTGCACCCCACGAATGGGCGGGGGCGACAGCACGGCGGCCATCAAGACCAAAAGCGATCGGCGCGCAGTCTGTCCCCCCAGGCGAGGGTCGCCCGCGACCGAAGAGGCCCCAGTCGAGCACGCGAACTTGCTGCGTCATCACCGCCTGGATATGCCCTGCACGCACGATGAACCAAGGACCAGCGCCATGACCGCCGACGCGTTCCCCCCACCCTCAGACAACTCGACCGAACTTGAAGCGGGAACCCAGCTCACGCCACGGTTCAATACCGACGGATTGATCACCGCCATCGCCCAGGACGCCGCCAGCGGCGCCATACTCATGGTCGCGCACATGAACGCCCAAGCCCTCTCGCACACGCTGCAAACGGGCCAAGCGTGGTACTGGTCGCGATCGCGCGGGGCTTTGTGGCGCAAAGGCGAAACCTCAGGCCACACCCAACGCGTCATCGATGTGCGCATTGACTGCGACCAGGATGCTGTCTTGGTGTTGGTGGAACAAACGGGCCCCGCCTGCCACACCGGCGCTCAGAGCTGCTTTTACCGCCGCGTCACCAAGGACCAGACCCTAGAACGCGTTGACGACGACCCAGCGCCCTGAGCGCCACCTGGTTGCGGCAGGGGTCACATCAAACGCCGCGCGGCCGTGCACAACGCCAACCGCTCCATAACACACGGGCCGGAGCGCAACCGCCCCGGCCCGTCACTGTCGGTTGGCAAGGCCCAATCCCGTGTTAGCGGCCATCCTCGGCTGCAGTCTCGTCTTCGCCCTCAGCCTCATCGCCGCCCTCAGAAGCGTCGGCATCTTCGCCCGCTTCGGCGCCGTCAGCCGCACCGTCTTGCGTCGCGATCTCCAAGGGCGCATCCGGAGCCGGTTCGGCATTCAACCGTTCCAAACGATCGCGGCACGCCTCGCGCACCTCAAGCAGGCTCAATTGCGGCGCGCCGGTGTCGTCGGTCCCCATCATGAACCGATACCGACCACGCTGCGACGCGGGGCAGTTGGCGTCGCCATCAAGATCGACCAACACGACCTGATCGCCCTCAAAGACCAAGTACAAGCCACGCGACAATTCCGCGCCGTCCGGGCCGGTCAAGCGATACGTTTCACTCGAGCTTGGCGTCGGGTTGTCTTCAAAAGTCAACGTGTTCTCGCCCGCAGCGAACGAGCCGAACAGAACTTCCTCCGGCTTCGGTCCAGCCGGCTCATCGCTCTCGTCCTCTTGCGCCCAGCTCGGCGCTGCAAAGGCCAAGGTCCAAGCGGCGATCATCGCCATCATGCCACGATACGTCATAGTCGTTCCCCATTCGCCAAAGGTCACGCGGTTTCGCGCCTTCGATCCTCACCAAGAACCGCACCCCGGATCCACCTACCCACCGACGCGATCCCGTCGAGCCGCAGCCTTCCCGGCTCCTTGTGCCTGTGAGCCGCAGCCCCGCCCTGTCACGCAGCCGCCGCCTTCAACCGTTATTTCACATCCCCGCGCACCGGGCCACCATCGTTCGGCACAATCGGACCTGAAAGCGCGCCGCCGACGGCTGACCATGACCGACTACACGTCCAAACGCTCAAGCGCCCCCTCCGATGCCGCCGTGCGCGGCGTGGCGCGAAAACGATACGCGACCGAGCCGCCGCTATCGGGCGCGGTGATGTCGTCCATCCGCATGCACTCGACGATGGCCTCTGAGCGCGACAACGTCGCCACCAAATAGCCCTTGTCGTAAGGCTCATGCATCAACACATCGCGATTGGCGTTCTCCACAAGCCGTCCGGCATGCAGCCCGGGTGCGCGCAAGCCCTCAAACGCGGACGCCGATGTGACCGACGTGGCGCCGAACTCTGCGCCCATGCGCGCGCCGTCGTCGGCGCGCACCGTGTTGGCCCAAAAATTGTGCGTATCGCCGGTCAAAACGAGCATGTTGGCGTTCGCGTCCCGCGCTGCGGCGAACAGGCGTTCACGCTCAGCCGGAAACCCATCCCAGGCATCCAGGTTGATCGGAATGTTGAACCGCGTGCGCAGCATATAACTCCACACCAGCGGATCGAGTTGAGCAAGCGCGCGCACGGGAGCGGGCAGATCAGTCGTGAAATTGGGCGCGACAACCTTGCTCATGATCACCTGGTTGCCAAACACCTGCCACGGCTTACCCGCCGCTCGCGACTCGCTCAGCACCTCGGCGATCATCGCCAACTGGTCAGGCCCCAACAGCTCGCGCGCCGGATCGCCCACGACATCGCGCAGATAAGCATCGACCCCGGCTTGGACCTCGCCGTCATCGTCGACGGCGTCATCTGGGATCGGCAAGTCCATGATGGTGATCTCGTCCGAACGCACTGTCAGGCGCGTTTCCAACATGATGAGGCTCGCCAAATCACCAAACTCAAAGCTCCGCCAAATGGCCGAGCGCGCACGGCCCGGCTCGGGTTCGCGGATCGGCATCCATTCGAAGTAGGCTTGGATCGCCTGTCGCTTGCGCGCGCTCCACTCGCCCTCGCTCGGATCATGGTTCTCAGCGCCGTCGCGGGTGGCGTTGTTGGCGCTCTCATGGTCATCCCAGATCGTGATCCAGGGCGCAGCAGCGTGCGCGGCCTGCAAATCGGGGTCGCTCTTGTACTGCGCATGGCGCTGCCGGTAGTCGGCCAGCGTGATCGTCTCGTGCCCGGGCTCATGGTTGCGCCCGAGCGTCGCGCCAGTGGCCGCGCCATAATCGTCCGGCGCCGAGCCGTACTCATAAAAATAGTCGCCAAGGTGCAACGCCACATCAACCGGCTCGCCTTCTGCGAAATGGCGATAGGCGCGGAAAAACCCAAACGGGTAGTTCGAACACGAAAACGCCGCGATGCGCAGCTGCTCCGTGCGCCCGACCGGCAATGTCTTGGTGCGGCCAACGGGCGACACGGCCGACCCCACAACGAAGCGATACCGGTACTCTGTGCCTGCGCTCAGCCCACCGGCATCGACTTTCGCCGTCCAATCCCGCTCAGCGGAGGTTTCCGCTTCGCCCGCGGCGACCAGTGTGGCGAACGAGTCATCCTCCGCCACTTCCCAGCGAAACACGATCGGCCCGCCGGCCGCCTCGCTCGGTGTCAGGCGTGTCCACAAGATCACCCGGTCCGCCAAGGGATCTCCGCTCGCCACGCCGTGGAGAAATTGCACCTGGGCGTCGGTCTGGGTTGAGCGCGTCGCCACACAGCCAGACCCAACCGCTCCGGCTCCGACAAGCCCGGCCGTCGCCAACAACCGCCGCCGTGTCAGTGTTTGATCACCACTCATACGCTTACGCCCCACACCCCGTCCCCAGCAGAACATACACAGATCGCGCAACGGGTCAGCGCCATCTCACTGCGCCCCGCCGCCGTTGTCGGACGTGACCGCATAGCGAATACGCACCGGGCGTTCAGGAGCGGCCAGCACCAAAACCTCCCGCGCGCCCGCCGGTGTGCGATAGCGCACCAGCAAACGACCATCGGCGATATCCTCACCAACCAGCTCAGCGCCTTCAGGCAAAGTGACCACCACTTCATCCAGCGATGTCGCTTGAACGGCGGCGAAGGACCGATCGTTTGAGCCCGACATCAGCCCGCCAATGATGACCCCAAGAATGACGGGTATGGCCAGCGTCATCGCCACAATCGCGCCGACCAACACTCGCCGTGTCGGTGTGGCCAACAATCCCGCCCAGATCGATTCTGGGGGCGTCCCGCCGCCAGCGCCTTGAGGCGCGGTCACACTTGGATCACCCATGGCGCCCATCCAGCAATTGCGCGAGCCCCATGCTCGCCGATACACACTCGTATGCCAGAACCCCGCGTCACAAAGCCAGTCCCGCCCCCCGGGGACACCGCCGCCCACCATGATGACGGGCTCTCGCCCGACACGGCGCACGAGAGCCGCACCCACATGGCTGAGGAGGACGAGGCCGGCGAACGCCTGGATCGCTGGATGGTCAAACATTGGCCGGACTTGTCGCGTTCGCGGTGCAAAGCGCTCGTCGAAGCCGGCGAATTGAGCGTTGACGGCGCCGTTGAGCCCAATCCAGCCGCCAAGATCCGCGCCGGCGCAACCTACCGCCTGACGATCCCGGCGCCGGCGCCCGCCACACCGGAACCTCAAGCGCTTCCATTGACCGTCATATTCGAGGACGCCAACCTCATCGTGTTGGACAAAGCCGCCGGCATGCCCGTCCACCCAGCCGTCGGACACTGGCGGGGCACCCTGGTCAACGCGCTGTTGCACCATTGTGCAGGCCAGCTATCGGGCATTGGCGGCGTTGAGCGCCCAGGTATTGTCCATCGCCTCGACAAAGACACCTCCGGCGTCATGGTCGTGGCCAAATCCGACGCCGCCCACCGAGGATTGTCCGCCCAGTTCGCCGACCACACCATCGAGCGCGCCTACCGCGCCTGCACCCGCAACGCCCCGCGCCCCCGCCACGGTCGGCTAGAAACACGGCTGGCGCGAAGTGACGGCGATCGGCGCAAACAGGCCGTGCTCGACCCACAAAGCGAGAAAGGCAAAGTCGCGGTCACGCATTACACAACCCTGCAGACCTTTGGCCAAGAACCCAACCAACCGGTCGGTTCGCCACAAGCGGCCTTGGTGGAGTGCACGCTGGAAACCGGACGCACTCACCAGATCCGCGCCCACATGGCCCATTTGGGGGCCCCGCTGCTGGGTGATCCGCTGTATGGCAAAGGCGGGCGGGCGCTGGCCCAGCAAACCGACCGCCACGCGTCTGACACCGGTCGGGTGCTGCGAGAGTTCCGCCGCCAAGCCCTGCACGCCCATCGGCTGGGGTTTGTCCACCCGATCTGTGGCGAGACGCTGCGCTTTGAAACACCCCCGCCCAAGGACATGGAGCGGCTCATCAAATTCCTGACGCTGCTCTAGGCCGCCGACCTATGGCCCATCGCGTCCAGGCTCGTTTGGGTCGCTGGAGAACAGGGCGATCTTGTTGCCCTGAGGATCGCGCAGATAACCAACGTAAAAATGGGGTCCATACGAATCACGAAAGCCCGGCGGGCCTTCATCAACGCCGCCTGCGGCAAGGGCGGCGGCGTGCAGATCGCGAACTTGCATTTGACCGCGCGCTTCAAAGGCGATCATCACACCGTTCCCCGCAACAGCCGGCTGTCCATCAAAAGGCCGCTTCACATAAAAATCGGGCAGAGCCGCCGGTCGATCCGGACCGTCGGGCGCAGTGTAGCTTAAGCCGTCCGCACGCTCCTCCAACACATAATCGAGGGCCGGCAGGAACGCAGAGTAAAACCGTTTGGCCTGCGCCATGTCGTCCGCGCCGACCGTCACATAGGCAATCATGTAGGGCGTTTCTTTCCAGACGGGTGACGGTTCCCGCGGGCCTTGCCGCGGCGCGGGCCACAGCCCCCGTCAGCGCAATGGGCATCGGGGTGCGTGTTCAACGCAGGCCGCACCCCAGTCATCCGCGTTGGTGACGACACGCCTTAGCCCTCGACGTCGTCCTGACCGTCGGCCGGGGACAAACGCAACACCCGGCTGGTGGTGTCATCACGCCGTCCGTCATTGACCACCACATAGAGATCACCGCCCGGCCCGCTCACCACGTCGCGCACGCGGCCCTGCCCCTGTAGGATAACCTCGCGTTCAACGATCTCGTCGTTCTCGCCCAATCGGATGCGTTCAACCAATTGCGTTGTCAGACCGCCGGCGAACAAATCCCCCGCCCAGTCCGGGAACGCCTCGCCCTGCGCCACAGCCAGCCCACACGCCGCGATCGATGGTGTCCAATGCCACAACGGGTTGGTCACGCCTTCCATCTCGGTCAACGCAGTGATCGGCGTACCGTTGTAGTTCAGGCCGTAGGTCACCGCGGGCCAGCCATAATTGTTGCCCGGTTCAATGCGGTTGAGTTCGTCCCCGCCGCGCGGGCCGTGCTCTGTGGCGTAAAGCCCGCCATTGGGATGCAGCACGACGCCTTGTGGATTCCGGTTGCCGTAGGTCCACAAGGTCGGAAACGCGCCTTCCACATCGGCGAACGGATTGTCGTCCGGCACCCTGCCATCATCGTGGATGCGGTGCATCTTGCCGTTGGGCAGCGTAAGGTCCTGGGCGTTATCCTGACGACCTCGATCACCGATCGCAAAGAACAGATACCCATCATCAAACACCAGACGCGTGCCGAAATGGTGACGCGTGGGCATATGGGTGGCCTCGGGCGCTTCGAAGATGGTTTCCTCATCCATCCACGCCCCGTCGGCGATCCGCCCGCGCACGATCTTCGTCATGCCCGCATCTTCGGTCTCGCCCACCGCGCTGAAGGAGAGATAAATCCAGCCATTGTCGGCAAAGTCGGGGTGCACCCCAATGTCCAACAGTCCGCCTTGCCCGTTGGGCCAAACCTCAGGCGTACCCGAGACCACCTGCGTCTCGCCCGCCTCGTCAACGAGCACAAGATCGCCAAGCTTATCGCTGGCGAGCATGCGCCCATCCGGCAAAAACTCGACCGACCACAACGTGCCCTCATGCGCATAGACCGTATCGACCTGGAAGTTGTGACGATCGGTCGAATAGACCCCATCAGGATCGGCCGCCGGCGGGGTCGCCTCGGCCTGATCGGCCGCGTAGCGCGCCTCGCGAATGAACACCACCAGCGCGCGGATCTCCTCATCACTCATCGTATCCGCGTAACCGGGCATCCCGCCATCCGGCCAGCCCACGGCGATTGCCTGGAAAATCGATGCATCGTCACTGCCAAGCAGCCACTCATCGTCGATCAGCGAAGACGAACCGCCGCCGGCAAGGTCAACCCCGTGACACGACGCGCAGTTTTGCGCGTAAAGCTCTGCGACCGATCCCCCGCCTATGGCGAACTGAGCGCTCGCCGGCACGACGCCCGCCCCGAGCGCCAACGCGCTCACCGCCACCATGCTCCATGCGCGCGCCATGCCGCCCTCCTCCGTCACGTTCGTGCATGTCCTGCAAAGTGTGTCACAAGCCGCGCACATCCTCCACGGCGTTTTCGACGATCAATCAGATCCACCGCCCCTAGAGCTGGGCTTCGGGGATGAAGCGGGTGTCGCATTGGTCGCGATCACCGCCGTCATAGCCGCGCTGAAACCAACGCATCCGCTGTTCGGAAGAGCCATGCGTGAACGAGTCGGGGACGACTTGCCCGCCGGCGCGGCGCTGCAGCGTGTCATCGCCCACCGCTTCAGCCGCTTCGATCGCCTCACGAATGTCGCCGGCTTCCAGCGCCACATCGGAATACGCTTCAGCCTGACCCGCCCAGACGCCGGCCAGACAATCGGCCATCAGTTCCACACGCACCTGAATTTCGTTGGCGTCCGCCGAACCACGCCCGCCCAACTGATTCTGCCGATTGCGCGACCAATCCAACACGCCCATTTCCTTCTGGATGGGATGCCCGACCTCATGGGCGATCACATACGCCCAGGCAAAGTCGCCGCCCGCGCCGAGCTCGGCCTCCATGCTCCTGAAAAACTCAAGATCGATGTAGATGCGCTCGTCAGCCGGACAGTAAAAGGGCCCCATCGCGGACTGGCCCAGGCCGCACTCCGTCGTTGTCCCGCCCTCGTAAAACACCAAGGTGGGAGGATCATAGATCTCGTTATTGGCCGCGAACAAAGCCGTCCAGACATCTTCGGTCGAGCCCAATGTCGCCGCGGAGAAATCCGCCAAATCATCGCCAGCAAAACGCGTGTCGGGATCGCCCGCATCGGTGTCTGGGGCGGCTTGCTGACTGGGCGCGACGCCAGGCAACGAGACGCCCTGGCTCGCCAACACGCTGTTGACCACCGTGCGAAAGGGCTGAACGTAAATGTACGCAGCCAGAGCGGCGCCGGCGATCAGCACCAAGGGCAGCATGGTTTTGCGCCCCAAACGGCTAAACAACAGTCGCACGAGCAATAAGGGAATGACGCCAGCCAAACCGCCCCGGCCGAGTCGCAGGCCGCCGCCCTGGCCGCGGCGATCCTCAACATTGCTGGATCGACGTTGACTTCCAAAGCGCATGCCGGCCCCCTTGACGCCCACTGACAATGCAAGCGACTGTAATCGGTGAGCGCGCGTTCGCCAACAGGCGCGCCAGCGGCGAGCGGGCCAAAGAACTGTTCACGCCGCCACACACTTCGGTGAATTGGCGCGTGAGGTCCTTCCACCGGACGATTTATCGATTAACTATAAGGTTCGTGTGGCCGTTGGGCGCAGCAATGGGTTGATGGTCCACACGTATAAACACACTCGCGTCGCCGATTTCCGGGGCGCAACAGACCCAGCGGCCAAAACAGGCGGTCAATCGAGATCGTGGCGCTGGTTGAGGAGGGATATCCCGCATGAGTAATCAAGCGTTGACACTATCGATTTCGCCGGAAGCCAGCCTGCGGCGCTATCTGGCCGAGATCCGCAAATTCCCCATGCTGTCCAAGGACGAAGAGTTTCAGCTCGCCAAGGCGTGGAAGGACAAGTCCGACACCAAATCGGCCCATAAAATGGTGACCAGCCATCTGCGCTTGGTCGCCAAAATCGCCATGGGTTATCGCGGCTATGGCCTGCCCATGGGCGAGGTGATTTCCGAAGGCAATGTCGGTCTCATGCAGGCGGTCAAGAAGTTCGATCCTGACAAAGGCTTTCGCCTCGCGACCTATGCGATGTGGTGGATCCGCGCGTCGATCCAAGAGTACATCCTGCGCTCGTGGAGCCTGGTGAAGATGGGCACCACGGCAGCGCAGAAAAAGCTCTTCTTCAACTTGCGCCGGTTGAAAGGCCAGATGCAGGCCATCGAGGACGGCGACCTCAAGCCCGACCACGTCACGGCCATCGCCACCAAGCTCGATGTCACCGAGGATGATGTGGTGTCCATGAACCGTCGCATGTCCGGCGGGGACACATCACTGAACGCGCCCACGCGCACCGACTCCGAAGCCGAATGGCAAGACTGGCTGGTCGACGACGCCGAGAGCCAGGAAGACACCGTCGCCGAGAGTGATGAGTTCCAAATGCGCATGGCGCTCTTGGAAGATGCGCTCTCCGGTCTGAACGAGCGTGAGCGCCACATTCTCACCGAACGGCGTTTGTCAGAACAGCCCAAAACCCTTGAGGAGCTCTCCACCGTGTACGGAGTCAGCCGTGAACGGGTCCGCCAGATCGAGGTGCGTGCGTTCGAAAAGCTGCAAAAGGCCATGCGCGCTGCAGCAGCCAATCAACTCAACTCCGGCGACGCGCCAACCCTGGACGCCGAAGCCCACTAGTCCATCCCGACAGGACCAGCCGCGCGGGGGTCAATCCATGGCCGCCCGCTCGGCGCGTCTGGCCTCACGTAGGGCCTGCGGTTTGGTGATCGCCACTTGCATGATCAAGAACAGGCAGATCACGCCCAGCGCAATCAACGTCACCGGTTGGGCTCCAACGCCGATATACCGCGTCGTCACGCCCAAAATCAGGTCATACCGCAGCACGCCGAACAGAGCCGCCAGGCCCCCAAGACCACGCGCCGCCACATCCAAACTGGGCCGGTTTCGCTGGACGTAATAGACAATCATGATGATGGCCCACGCCGCAAAGCCAAGCGTAATCAAAGGCTCCACAGACAAAAACGCACCCTGCTTGCCGCCATACAACAACGCCTGACTTTGCCCGAAAGCATGGTTCATGACCGGCCAGGCGAGCATGGTGATGGCGCCCACCGGCAAACCCGTTTCAGCGGCCGGCGCGCGCAACGGGTGGCGCGCATGGATTGCGTCTGAGCGCGCCAAAAGGCCAACGCTCGCCACCGCGACGATGAAGAAGAAAAACGCCTTTATCGGAAACACCAGCCTGTGCACGTCCGACAAAACCGACGGACTTTCAGCCGCTTTCGTGGCGGCGACCTCGCGAAACGCATCGCTCGCCGTGCAACACGCCGCCTGGGTCATCGCCTGACCGGAGGCGAAACAAAACGTTTCGGTCGCTTCACGCGGCGGAGCAAACGGTGAGGTCTCCTGCGCGCCGCACAGCGGGTTGTAGTCTTGTAACGCGACCGAACGGCTGGCTTCCAAACGCAATCCGCCCAACGCCTCACGCAAGGGCGCACGGTTGCAAGGCGCGTCAGGACCGACGCACCCTGCAGGGTCACCTTGGTCGGCGCGAAACGCCTCGGGCGCGATCTCCCACATGGCGCGAACATCTTCGCCCGCCATGCTTTGTGCGAACAGGTGCGAGCCCACACCCGCCACGCTGGCCACACCGCCAAGCACCACCAGCCCGACCACACCGCTCTTCCAGCTGTCCTCGACAACCAGCGCGATCACGCGCCAAAACGCAAACAGCCCAACAATCCCGAACGTGGGAAAGAACACGAAGGTTTGGCTATCCAGTGTGGCCAGGGCCAGCCCATCTTCCCAACCAAACTCCCAAAACAACACAGCCGTTTCCGCGACAAACGCCGCGGCGAGCAAAGCAAACACCAAGGCCACGAGGGTCCGTGCGAGTAACAATGACCGCGGCAGCGGTCCCTTGCCAACCGGTTGTTGTGTCTCGGCCATGCACCCCTCCCAGGTCGACAGGACCCGGATGCTAACCGCACCGAACCGAGCTGAAAAGCCAGGCTCAACGCCCGCGCCAACTCCCAGTCAGGCGAATGTCAGAGCCGGTCAGCAGCGGCCTGCAACACCGGACCCAGAGCAAACCCCGACCCCCACCAATACGCACCGGTCCAATCGTCCTGTTCAAACGCAGCGTCGATCAACAAGGTCTCGCCAGCGCCAAACGCGTAAACCGCAACCCGCTGATCACGCTCAAGGTCCAAACGCTCGAGTTCCGCCACTAGGGCCTCAACAGCCGACTCGGCCGTCGCAGGGTGGCCGTCCCAGATGATCGCGGCCTGCATTTCGACCCAGCGCGCCACGCCCTCCTGCCACAGCTGAAACTCAAAATAGCGCCAGTCGCGGGCGGACACGCTGGCCGCGAAGGCCTCGCGCGCCTCAAGATACCGTGCGACAGCCGAGGGAAAGGCGCGTTGACCGCGCGCCGCGACGGCGTCTTTGAGCGCCCCAATCGCGGCCTCAAACGCTGCGCCCACCGCGGGGTCGTCATAGGCGAACGGATAGTTGAGCATCCACATGCCTGTTTGATCCCCGTCATGGAGATCCAAGGCCAGGACCTGTTGGAAATAGTTGGGATACGTGTTCTGCACCTGGTGAAAGTGTTCATGAACCAAGACGGCGACCCAGTTCTCTGGGCTCATGTCAACAACTGCCGGCGGGCTTACAATGATGGTCGAAACACCTTCAATCGCCGGGAAGGTCGCGAGCAAACCTTCAGCAAAACTGGCCGGACGCTCGGCCATCAGGCATCCCGTGGTCGGGTCATAGACAGTTTGGTCAAAACCAGCGACCTCACGGCCAAAGCAGAACAAACGCTCCGTGTCCCCCTCAACAACCACCACACCGAAGGGCCCTCCGCCCAGACCCGGCCAGACCCGGCCAGACCGCCTCGTCCAGATCCTCGGTGACACCGCGCGCCTCAGCGATCAAATACGGAATGTCGGGAGCCCCATCGACCTGCGCGGCGCCGGGCAGCGCGAACCCACAAACCAATCCCAACGTCACCAACCAATGCAATCTCATAGCCCCAACCTCTCCCACCGAGCGCAAACGCAGCCGGTGTCCTGAACGAAACAGACGCCTCAAACCGGCCAGCCCCGCTGCGTAGAGGTCACTCCTCAAACGGGTCGCGCATCAAAATCACATCCTCGCGCTCGGGACTTGTCGACAACATGGCCACAGGCTTACCAATCAGTTCCTCGACCCGGCGCACATACTTCACGGCCTCAGCGGGCAGATCCGCCCACGATCGCGCGCCCTTGGTCGATCCCTTCCAGCCGGCAAAGGACTCATACACCGGCTCGACAGCGTCCATGGCCCGCGTGCTCGCCGGCAGCCGATCCATCACCTCGCCGTTCACACGGTAGGCCGTGCAGACTTTGATCTCCTCCATGCCGTCCAGCACGTCGAGCTTGGTGAACGCCACCCCGCTCACACCGCCAATGGTCAGCGATTGGCGCGCAAGCACCGCATCAAACCACCCGCACCGGCGCGACCGTCCCGTCACCGTGCCAAACTCCGCGCCGCGCTCGCCCAGCGCCTGGCCGATCTCATTGTCTTGCTCGGTCGGAAACGGCCCGGCTCCGACCCGCGTCGTATAGGCCTTCGCAATGCCGAGCACATAGCCCACATGCCGCGGCCCCACGCCAGAGCCAGCCGCTGCGTGCCCAGCCACCGTGTTGGACGAGGTCACGAACGGGTAGGTGCCGTGGTCACCATCAAGCAGAGCCCCTTGCGCCCCCTCAAACAGGATTCGCCTCCCGGCCTTGCGCGCATCATCCAGAACCCGCCACACCGGGCGCGTGAACGGAAGAATCTGCGGGGCGATCGCCAACAAATCCGCCACCAGCACGTCCGCGTCGATTTCCGCAACCCCAAGTCCGCGCCGCAACGGATTGTGGTGAGAGAGCAACCGCGCCACACGCTCACGAAGCACATGCTCATCGGCAAGATCGATGATCCGCACGGCCCGCCGCCCAACACGATCCTCATACGCCGGCCCGATGCCCCGCCGCGTTGTTCCAATCTTCCCGGCCCCAGCGGCGTCTTCACGCAACGCATCCAAATCGCGATGCAGGGGCAAGATCAGCGATGCATTTTCCGCAATGCCCAGGGTGTCCGACGAGATCTCAACCCCTTGGCCACGCACAGTCTCGATCTCTTCACCCAGCGCCCAAGGATCAATCACCACACCCGAGCCGATCACCGACAGCTTGCCCCCACGCACCACGCCCGACGGCAGCAGGCTGAGCTTGAACGTGCGACCGTTCACCACCAGCGTGTGCCCGGCGTTGTGTCCGCCTTGAAACCGCACCACGACATCGGCGCGGTGCGACAACCAGTCGACGATCTTGCCCTTGCCTTCATCGCCCCATTGGACGCCGACAACGGTCACATTGGCCATTCGCGAACTCCTGCCATGACAGTGGGAACGCCCGGAGCAGCAGCAAACGCGCCGCCAAAGACGAACAAGGAGGGCTCCGTCACGCACCGCGCGACAAAGCCGACAGATAGATCAAAGACTAGGAGACGTCTGGGTCGGCTGAAAAGCCCAACTAGCGGCCAAACCGGCGGCTGATGCGCACGCCCATATTGTCGAGCCCCTGATTGCGCCCGTCGCCGAGGATCTGGCCGTGGGAAAGGTGCTCCAGCACCACGCCCACATCCCATTGATCATTCACGCGATATCCTACGCCAACGCTGGTGCGGAACAAGTCCCGCGATCCCAACAGCGCCTTGTTCTCAAGCAGGAACAGCGTTTCTTCCATGTTGGCTTCGCGATCCTCGGGCAGATCGAGCTCACCGCTGTGCACGATGTACCCCAACTGGCCTTGGAAGAACACGCCGCCAAACATCGGTGTCTGCCAGTCCAGGCCAACGCCGGCGAAGCTCGTTTCACCCTCGGTGTTGAGCGAGCCGCCCACATAGGGGCGCGGCGAGCCAAGAAAGCGCAACACGCGCGGACTGGCGAACACAGCCTCAACCGAAAGGTCGACGCCCGGCTCCACGCCGCTCGCGCCATCATTGAGCAGATCCAAATCGTGGCCGAGCACGCCGAATCTAAGCTCCAACGGCGCTTCGCTGATCGATCCTTCTGACTGCGCCGCAGCGACCGCCGCGACGCAACTGGCCATCACCAGACCCAAAACCGTTTGACGCACGTTCCACCCCGCATGCTGAATTCCGATCGTGGGCTGCGACCACAGTTCGCCCCACAATCGCCCTCAATTCGGCCTTAGCAAGGCGCGGGTTAACAAGCTACTCACAATGTCAAAATGCAAGGGCGCGCGCCACATTGACGTGCGCGATCTGGGAAACCTGGGCCAAGACCGCACCATCCAACGCATCATCGACGGCCACCAACGCCATCGCGTCAGCGCCGCGGGCTTTGCGCCCAAGATTGAACGTGGCGATGTTCACACCGGCCCCGCCAAGCGCAGCGCCAATGCCGCCAATGAATCCAGGCTTGTCGTCGTTCTCCAAGTACAACATGTGCGGATGGAACGCCGCGTCGAGCGCCACGCCGTCAATCTCAACAACACGCGGTTCACCGGCAAACAGCGCGCCCCTCACGACCCGGTCGCCAGCTTCGCTGCGCAAGGTGACGGTGACCAACGAGCCATGCGCGCTCGGCGTCACGCTGATGGTCTCCTCGACAGTCACGCCCAACGACTGAGCCGCCGCCGGCGCCGACACCATGTTGACGTCGGACATGTTCGGCCGAAGCACGCCCGCCAACGCCGCTGCAACCAAGGGCTTACAGTTGAGCTCCGCCGCCGTGCCCTGGATGGCGACCGACACGGTCTGCAACCCTGGCGCCGCCAGCTGCCCCGCCAACAAACCCAACCGCTCGGCCAAAGCCACATAGGGCTTCAAGCGTGGTGCGTCCTCGGCGCTGACAGCCGGTGTGTTCAGAGCATTTTGCACCGCCCCGCTGGTCAGATAATCGGCCATTTGTTCCGCCACTTGCACGGCCACATTCTCCTGCGCCTCACGGGTTGAAGCGCCAAGGTGCGGCGTCGCCAAGAAATTCGGCGCGCCAAACAGCACGTTCTCCTTGGCCGGCTCTTCGACAAACACATCGAACGCCGCCGCCGCGACGCGCCCCGAATCGAGCGCCGCACGCATCGCCGCCTCATCGACAAGCCCGCCGCGCGCGCAATTGACGACGATGACACCCTGTTTTGTCTGACTGAGCGCGGCCTCCGACAAAATGTTGCGCGTATTGTCGGTCAGCGGCGTGTGCAGCGTGATGGCGTCCGCGCGCGCCAACAGCCCATCAAGCTCCACCTTCTCAACACCCAGCTCCACCGCCCGCTCCGGCGTCAAGAACGGGTCATGAGCGATGACTTTCATCTTCAGCCCCAGCGCGCGTTCGGCCACCAACGCGCCGATATTGCCACACCCAATGATCCCAAGCGTTTTGCCATACAGCTCGGTGCCAACGAACTTTGACTTTTCCCACTTGCTCGCCTGGGTGGAGGCGTCAGCCGCAGGGATCTGCCGGGCGGCGGCGAACAGGAGCGCGATGGCGTGTTCAGCCGTGGTGATCGCATTGCCATAGGGCGTGTTCATCACCACGATGCCTGCCTTGGTGGCCGCCGAGATGTCGATATTGTCCACCCCAATGCCGGCCCGGCCGACAACTTTGAGGTTTTTGCCGGCTGCGATGACATCGGCGTCGGCTTTGGTCGCTGAGCGCACCGCCAGCCCGTCATACTCGCCGATGATCGCCATCAGCTCATCCTTCGACAGGCCGATCTTGCGATCAACTTCGACATTAAGGCGCTGAAACGCCTCATCCGCCAACGGCGATAACTTGTCTGCAATCAAGACCTTAGGCATCACACTTCCCCTCGCGCCAATCAGCGCCGTTCATTCCAAACACAATACAAAGATCCTGCGGCCCGGCCGGGCGCATGGTGAGATCAAGGGCGGTCATGGCGTCGACCTAAACGGCGACCCGTTCCGCCATCACACTGGCGAACGCCCAATCAAGCCACGGGGTCAGCGCCTCAAGGTCTGCGGTGTCCACCGTCGCGCCACACCACACACGAAGCCCTGGCGGCGCCGCGCGATAGCCGCCAATGTCGAGCGCGACGCCTTCTTTTTCGAGCAGCGAAGCCATGCCTTTGGCCAACGCGGCTTGGTCCTCAACCGGCAGCGCCAACACCTCCGGCGCAACAACCTTCAAGCAGACCGAGGTGTTCGAGCGCGTCGCCGGATCGGCTGCGAGAAAATCAACCCAAGACGTGCGCTCAACCCAAGCGGCCAGCGCCGCCAGATTGGCGTCCGCCCGAGCGATCAGAGCCGGCAAGCCGCCAACCGAAGCGGCCCAGTCGAGCGCATCGATCCAATCCTCAATCACCAACAAGGACGGCGTGTTCAGTGTCGAACCTTCAAAGAAGGCCGCATCCGCCGCGCCTTTTTTCTTAAACCGAAAGATCTTTGGGATCGGCCAGGCCGGATCATACTCGGTCACCCGGGCCAGCGCCCGCTCATTCATGATCAGAACGCCGTGCTGGCCTTCACCACCCAACGCCTTTTGGAACGAGAGGGTGACCACATCGAGCTTGTCCCAATCGAGCGCCTGAGCGAACGCCGCCGACGTCGCGTCGCAAATCGTGAGTCCTGCGCGATCCGCCGCGATCCAATCACCGTTTGGCGCGCGCACGCCGGATGTCGTGCCGTTCCAGGTGAACACCACGTCAGCCTCGGGGCGTACGACAGAAAAGTCGACAATTGCGCCGTAATCGGCCTCATGCACCTGCAAATCGGGCAACTTCAGCTGCTTCACTGCGTCGGTGACCCAGTCCTTGCCGAAGCTCTCCCAAGCGAGCACATCGGTCGCCCGCGCGCCGAGCAGCGACCACATGGCCATCTCCACCGCGCCGGTATCGGACGCCGGCGTGATCGCGATTTTGTGGGTGTCCGGCACGCCCAGCACGGCGCGCGTCTTCGCGATCGCCTCAGCGATCCGGCCCTTGCCAAGCTTGGATCGATGCGAACGGCCCAAGGCTTCAACGCCAAGCGCGGCTGGCGACCAGCCGGGGCGTTTCTTACACGGACCTGAGGAAAAGCGCGGATCAGCCGGACGCACGTCCGGACGTTGCGGTGCAGTCATCACTGTCACTCCCATCCTTCCAGATGAGTCGCACGCCGGCGGGGGCGTGTGGCCCATCGATGCTTGTGCCTGAGTTGGTGCGCTGCATCAACCGCAATCTGACACAGTTTGTGACGCCCTTGAGCGATTGACATTGTGCGCCGCGAGGTTGATGAGCGCGCCCATGGCGTCACCCGAACGATCCACCCAGCCCGTTACGGCGGCGCCGGCCTTCGCCGCATCGCAATGGGCGTTGCTTCTCACAGCCGCTGGCCTCTACAGCATGGCGTTCGCTCTTATTGAGGTGGGTCTGACCACCGCGCCCGCCAGCGTGATTGTTATGGGCCGCTTGTGGATCGGAGCCGCGCTGGTCTGGCTGTGGATGCACCATCGTGGCCATCGTCTTCCCCCGCTGGTGTCACAGCGACCCGATCCGGCATGGTTGTGGTTACTTGCGTTAGGGGTGATCGGAGCGACGCTGCCCTTCACGCTAATCAGTCTCGGCCAGCGCCATGTGGACAGCGCCGTGGCGGGCATTCTCATGGCGGCGATGCCGTTGACCACCATCGCCCTCGCCCATGTGTTTGTGCCGGGAGACGGACTAACGTGGCGCAAGGCGGCCGGGTTCTTCGTCGGCTTTGTGGGCGTGACCATTTTGATCGGCCCCAGCGCCCTGGCCGAGCTTGGCGGGTCCCAGTCGGTGGCCCAGCTGTTGATCCTCATCGCAACGGTGTCCTACGCCGCCACGACGATTGTCGCCCGGCGCGCACCCGCCCTGCCGCCCAGCGTGAGTTCGACGGGCATGCTGCTGGCTGCGGCCATCACAGCGACCCCCTTTGGCGTGGCGGCGTTGGCCAACGACACAGGCGGCGTGTCGGCCGTGTCCGCCCTGGCGATCATCGCTCTGGGGATGGGCTCAACCGGCGTCGCCACCATCGTGCTGATGCAGTTGATCCGCACCGCCGGCCCCAGTTTTGTGGCGCTGATGAACTACATCATCCCGGTCACAGCGACATTCATCGGCGTGGCGTTGGGCGAGGCGCTGGGTGCGCACATCTTTGCAGCGCTCGCTGTGATCCTGGCCGGCGTGGCCATCGCGACGCGCAAGCCGCGCATACCCGCAGAACGCTAAAACACGAGCTCGCCGCGCAGATATTCCACCGCGCCGGCGAGGATCGTCACCTGACCACCGCCCAGATAGCGGCACGTCACCCGCGCGCCGCGCGGACTGGCCTGAAATCCACGCACTTCGTTCTTGCCCAGCTTCTCACACCAATAGGGCGCAAGGTCGCAAAACGTCGATCCCGTGGCGGGATCCTCGTCAATCCCGACGCCAGGACCGAAAAACCGTGAGACAAAGTCGAGCCCATCCGCCCCAGCCGCCGTGACGGTCAAACACCCAGGCTCGCCAACGTCGACGGCCCGCGCCGCCGCCACGCCCTGAGCCACAGTAAGACCGCGCACCGCGTCTTCGTCCGCCAGCACGGCGGTCGCATACTGACCATGCACCGCATCGACCACCCCCGTCCCCAACGCCTCGACGACGGCCGACGGCGCACGCCAAGGCGCAACCGTCCGCGCAGGCAACGCCATGGCCAACGCATCCCCCTCGCGCACAACGCTCAACCGGCCGCTGCGGGTGTCAAAGTGCGCCGCCTCAGCGTCCGGGCTCAAATGCTCCAGCACCACAAGGCCGGACGCGAGCGTCGCGTGCCCACACATCGGCACCTCAACCGCGGGCGTAAACCAACGTAGGTCCCACACGCCGGCCTCAGCGGTCGGTCGAATGAACGCGGTCTCGGAAAGATTGTGTTCCGCCGCAATGGCCTGCAGCCATTCATCGGCCGGCCAATCCTCGCCCGGTTCAAGGTCAACCAGCGGGGCCACCGCCGCCGGATTGCCTTCAAACGGCTGGTCAGCGAATGCATCGATGATGAACACGGCGGTCATGGGCAATCCCTTTTCACGATGACAAATGCGCCACGCCTGACGTCACGGCGAGCGCCTCCAATCTGCGATCACGCGTCCACAATTTCATCCCCGGTTCCAGCAAGGTCGCCGCCAGCAAATGCGCATCAACCAGCCCCACGCCGCGGCCATACAACTCACGCGCCCCGATCATCGACACCAACTCAGCGTGGCCCGCCACCGGCGCTTGCGGCAAACTGCGCAGCAACGCCAGCGTCGCCGACCGGTCGCGCAGCCGCCCGAGCGCCAATTCGCCAATCACCATGATATGGCACGCCACACGATTGTCCTCGAGCAGAGCCATCAGGCGCGCATCCCCCTGGCGCAAATGCCCCACCCACACAGAGGTGTCGACCAGGATCACTGACGCGCGCCAGCCTCGCCATCCTCGCCCCGTCGCGGCGGCGTCTCGAGCTCCGGCTCGCTGCCGCCCAGCAAAGCCAGTCGCCGGGCGCTCTCGCGTGCAATCAACGCCCGCAACGCCTCACGCAGCAAGGCCGGGCGCTCGTCAATGCCGCTAAGCTCAGCGGCGCGCGCCATCAAATCGTCGTCCAATGTCACCGTGGTGCGCATCGTCAAAGCCTCTCCTTACACACCATCATATTTAGCATCATTTGATGCGCCAAACAATGCGCACGACGCCGCAACCACCGCTCACCAGGGTTTCTGACGCCATCACGGCTCCGGCGTCTGGATCGGCCAAGCATGGTTGAGCGGCCCGCGTCCCTGCCCAAATCCCGGCGCTTTAGCGATGGCGACATAGACATAGGCATGCGCGCGCACCACCGCGTCGTGTAGCGACTGTCCGAGCGCCAAGCCGGCGGCGATCGCCGATGCTAGGGTGCACCCCGTGCCATGGGTGTGCTCGGTCGGGATCCGTGGGTTGGAGAGCGGTTTCACGCCATCGGGGCTCACCAGCAGGTCAACGACTTCATCGCCCGCAACATGGCCGCCCTTCATCATCGCAGCGCCTGCCCCCGCATCGATCAGCGCTTGGCCGGCCGCCTCCAGCTCAAGCGCCGTCGTGGCTGGCGCCCCGGTTAACCGCGCAGCCTCAGGTGCGTTGGGCGTCACAATGGTCGCGTGCGGCAACAAAAGCGACTTGATCGCATCCACCGCATCGTCCGCCAAAAGGGGTTCGCCTCCCTTGGCCGCCATCACGGGATCGAGCACCAAAGGCGTCTCATCGGCCGCCGACAAGGCGTCAGCCACGGCGGCCACGGTCGCCGCATCGCCGAGCATGCCGATCTTGATGGCGTCCGCGCCAAGGTCCTCCAGCACCGCGCGAATCTGGGCGGCGACAACGGCCGGCGGCACCGCGTGGATCGCCTGCACCCCCAGTGTGTTTTGCACGGTCACAGCCGTAACCGCCGTGGCGGCATAGCCTCCAAGCATGGTCACGGTCTTGATATCGGCTTGGATCCCCGCCCCACCGCCAGAGTCCGATCCAGCAATGATGAGAACACGCCCTTGGTGAGAGGTCATGACAGCCTTTTCACGCTTCGCGGTCACGCGCCCCGCGGACCATCCAACGCAACTTGCATAAAGAGGCCCGCGCCCCCTGCGCAAGATCCCGGCCGCCGTCCACACCGCCCGGCCGACATGCCAATCCGCCCGGCTGGCCGCATGATCCAGGCCAAGGTGTCGCCCACGCGCAACACAGTGTTGTGATTGCGCGACATTCATATGGTCGGGGGGTAGCGCTGATGCGCACGATCGACTATGCACCCTCGGCAATCAAATGAGGCATGGCACATGACCAAATTTCTCTAGTCGGAGGCGCAAGGACGGTCGTCTCCGCCGTTTGACCAGCCCGATGGGTTGATCCGGCTCAAAACCACCCAGTCCGCCCTCACATCATGACTAGAGAAAGGACGCGCCCTCAAACCGCCCGGCGCGAGAGTCCCCATGTCCGACACAGCTGTCGATCAGAGCCACGACGACACCGCCAACGAATTCGATCTCGAAGAAGCGCGCGAACGCGCCCTACCCAACCATGTCGTGCTGGGCTATCTCGCCCGCCAATGGCGACGCCGGCCCGGTCAACTGACCGGCATGGCGCTGTTTTCCTTTGCGTTTGTCGTGTTCGACTTGTTCCTCCCCTTGGCCGTCGCCCGTCTGGTCGACGTGCTCAGCGGCGCACGCGCCGGCGGCGCACCAGCAGCCTGGTCCGCTCTGGCCC
>CAZADA010000015.1:0-37468 GCA_964483775.1 uncultured Caulobacterales bacterium | reverse complement strand
ACCAGGAAGGCGCTGAAAAATGCAAAGCCCACGCCCAGGCCGACCTCGCCAAACGCGTCAGCCGCGGACGAATGGCGCAGGAAAAAGCCGACGAGATCCTAGCGCGCATCACGCCAACCACTGACTATTCAACGTTAGCGAGCGTCGACCTCGTGGTCGAAGCGGTGTTTGAAGACTCTGAGGTGAAGCGCAAAGTGTTCGAGCAAATCGAGCAACACTTGCCCGCCGGCGCCACCTTGGCCTCCAACACCTCGACGATTCCCATCACCTCGCTCGCAGCGATGACCGGTGATCAGAACCGTTTCGTCGGTATCCATTTCTTCTCACCGGTTGAGAAAATGTTGCTGGTCGAGATCATTAAGGGCGAGCAAACCGGCGACGCCGCCATCTCCCTGGCGATCGACTTTGTTGGCAAGATCAAGAAGACCCCGATTGTCGTCAGCGACACCCGCGGCTTCTACGCCAACCGGTGCGTGCTGCGCTTTGTCGAGCAGGGTCTGGCCATGTTGTCCGAAGGGTATGGGCCGGCCTTGGTTGAGAACGGCGCGCGGATGGCCGGCATGCCCATGGGGCCGATGGAATTGATGGACATGACCGCCATTGATTTGGGCTACAAGATCATGACGCAAACCCAGCGCGATCTGGGTGATGCGTACGTGCCAAGCCCGGGCGATCCCATCACCACCAAAATGTATGAACTGGGCCGTTATGGCCGCAAAACCCAAAAGGGCTTCTACGACTATGGCGAGGACAAGTCGAAAGCCTTGTGGCCCGAGCTTGGCCAGTTCGCCGTCAACGGTTTGAAGACGCCACAACCCGACGTCCAGGATGTCAAAGACCGGATCGTCTACGCCCAAGCCATTGAGGCGGCGAAGTGCATGGAGGAGGGCGTCGTCGAAGACCCGCGCGAGGCCGACGTCGGCTCGATGCTCGCTTGGGGCTTTGCACCGTTCACCGGCGGTGTGCTCTCCTACATTGACACGGTCGGCGCTGCCGCGTTCGTCGCGCGCGCCGATGAACTCAACGCAAAGTACCCCGGCCCGTACTTTGAGGTCCCACAGCTTCTGCGTGAAATGGCGGCCAACGGTGAAACGTTCTACGGTCGATTTGGGTCCGAAGCGCCTCAGCCCGTGGCTGCTGAATAGCGACCGTGAACATGGATGATTGATGAAACGGCGTTCAGGCTTGGAGCTTGGGCGCCGTTTCACCACAATCTGAGCGCAGTGACGCCGCCCCCAATTGGATCGAAACCGGGGTTAGAAAGGCAGTGAGTCCGATGCGCTCGGACATGGATAAGGTGATTGTGGAAACCAGCCGCCGTGGCCTGCGCCAAACCCGCAAGGTGTGGCGGACCGCGCCCCTGGACTATTTCCCGCACAAGATCGGCATGCGCCGGGCCCATGCCGAACGGTCGTATCGCCGCGGCAATGACGACCATTTGGCGCCGCTGCGCCGCTTCCTGCGGTCGCGCTGTGGCCGTCGTTGGGATGATGTCTGGGCGGAGATCTGCGCGGTCACCGACGTGCGCTCGGCCGTTCAGGAGCATGTGCGCATCCACGTGCCTGACACCGTCGCCATCAACACCCAGGTCGGCGCGGATGGGCGCATTTGGGTCAGCGAGCGCGATTGGCGCGGTCCGAGTCCGCTCGACGACACGGCCTACGATCTGTTCGTCGACCCTGTTGATCGGGTGCTCAAGGTGAACATCTTCCGGCGCAATTGGCATAAGGCGCGGCGTGATCGAGCCGCCGCGGCGACGGCTGAACGGAGTGCGCGCATGCGTCCCGTGTCCGATAACGTGCAATTGCACAAGTTTGGCGAGCGAGGGTGGTGGGAAGTGCGCCTTGCGCGTTTGGCCCATGAGGGCGAGTACACGCCGCACGGTCGCTACGGCTATCATTGGGAGTGCAACCCGTTCCCCGCCGACGATGTGGTGTACCGCGCCGGGCTCAGCACGCTGCCGCGCGTCCAACTTTATGGCCGCACCGGCGTCATCGCCCACGCCAAACGCCAGTTGTCCAAGCGCGACATCAAGCGCCTCAAGCTCGGCCAATAGCCTAAGCGCCCGCTCACGCCCTGCGCCCGCCTTTGTGAATCCCCGTGTGTGGCCAAACCCAACGGTCGGCGAGCACACTGCCAGGAGATGCCGCCGGTTGGCGGCGCCATCCTCCAGGTAGAAAACCATGCGCCGTATGCTCGCCGCCCTCATTGTGATGATCACGCCCATTCTGGCGCCAGCCGCCATGGCCCAAGACACTGACATCGTTGACGAAGCCGCCCCAAAGCTGGCGGCGGTTTTGATCTATGCCGATTGGTGCGCCTCATGCCGTGTGCTCGATCCCAAACTTGAAGCGGTGAAAGCCGCGCAGACGTTTGAGGGTGTTGAGTTTGTCACGCTGGACTACACCGCCCGCGATGATGACGCGTTTTTCGCGACCGCCGCCGAGGCTGGCGTGGGCGAGGCCGTGGTCGAAACGCTGGCCGACGGCGTGAAAACCGGTCAGGTGTTGCTCATCAATCGTGATGCGGCGCGGGTGGTCGGGAAAATCACCAAGGACTTCAGCGAGGCGGAAATCGCCGGCGCCCTCAAGGCGACTGCGCTCGCCGCATAGCGGCCAAGCCGATATCGCACGGCCCTTCCCTGGGGCGCGCCTTGCGCGTTGGACCCGAGGGAAGGGCGCTCCAGCCTTGATTTCGCGCCGCCGATCACACTAGGCCAGGACGATCACGACGCGGGGGGCGCAAGCATGACATCCACGGCCGAAGCAACGGCGCGCCTCGATCGCGTGGCCGAGATCATCGTGCGCACCGCCAAGACCGAGATTCTGCCGCGTTGGCGCAATCTGTCGTCCCAACAGATCCGCGAGAAAAACCCAGGCGACATCGTCACCGAGGCCGATGAAGCCGCCGAGCGTGCTTTGGCGGCCGCGCTCACGAGCGCCTTTCCTGGCTCGATGGCCATTGGAGAAGAAGCCGTCGCCCACGACCCTAGCGTGCTCGACGCGCTCACCGGCGACAAACCAGTGTGGGTGGCCGACCCCATTGATGGCACCGCCGCCTTTGCCGCCGGCCATGAACGCTTCACCGTGATCCTCAGCCTGATCGAGCGCGGCGAAACCCAGGCGGCTTGGATTTACGCGCCGACCAGCGAGGACATGATCATGGCTGCGCCGGGCCTCGCCACGACGATCAACAACGCGCCCGCCGCCATGGGCCGGGCCGACATCGCTCAGGCAAGAGTGCTGGCGTTGAACCCGGTGTTCATGAGCGCACAGGGGCGTTCCGGCCTGCGTCAGCTGACGTTGAGCGCCGCCAGCGTCGCCATTTCGATCGGCATTGGCGCTGACATCATGGACGTGGTGCGCGGCCGCGCCGACGCGGCTGTGTTCACAACGCGCAAACCGTGGGAAATGCCGGCCGCTAAACTTCTCATCGAAGCCGCCGGCGGGACGGTGTGCGATAGCCATGGCGACGCATTCGCACCACTCGATCAGCCCCAGCGCCCACTGGTGGCGGCGACCTCCGCAGATTTGGCCAAAACCATCGCACACGTGTTCGCCGCCCAGGCGAAAACCGAGGCCTAGACCGCGCTCGCCGCATCTGCGCCGCAATACCGTCACATAACCATCAAACGCCTGTCGTAAAACTCTAACAATCGGCAGTTACCAGTGCAGTGTCTGGGGAGACGCACGCTGGGGAAAACGTGGGCTGCGCAGCCCACGTTTTCCCAGCGCCTTAACTCGACAATGGGACTGGCCACGCTAGGGTCGTGGTGCATTGGGGCGCGTTCTGGCGCTCGCCACGGTGGACCCCCGCCACATGACGGCACACTCCGACAACCAGACAAACGCGACCGACAACGCCGAGCGTACCTTACAGCGCCGATGGTTTCGCGGCGGCTGGGCCTATCCGGCCCTGTTTGTGGGATCGGTCGTTGAATCGAGCGTCTTGCCCTGGCCCATCGAGTTTCCCTTGACGGCGGTCATGTTGCGCGGGCGCGCCCACGTGTTTCCCGCCGCGATCACGGTTTGGCTGGGCTCGGTGATCGGTTGTGCGTTAGCGTTTTTGGCTGGCGCGTGGGCGTTTGAGGCGGTGCTGAACGCGTTATCGGGCCGGTATGACTGGGCGGCTGGCCTCGCCGCCGCACGCGACGACATGGCCGAACAAGAGCGCCCGTTGGTTGCTGTGTTCGCCGCCATGTTCACCCCCGCCCAACAGATCGCCAGCATTGCCGCCGGCGCGGCCGGCTTGGCGTTTTTGCCCTTCCTTTTGGTGGTCACACTAGGCCGGGCCCTGCGCTTTGCGTCAATGGCGATCCTGGTGTTCTGGTTTGGCGAGACGATTGTCGACCGCTGGCGGCGCGCACCGTCATGGTTGCGCCGCATGGTCATTGTTCTCGCCCTCATGGCCTTTGTCGCGCTGACGGTTTACGGGCTGACGTAACGGCGACCAAGGCGGGCCCGTCACGACCCAGCGCCCGCCTCCACATTGGCCAGCAGTTTGTAGCCCGCCCCCCGCACCGTTTGCAGATAGCGCGGCTCACGCGGGTCGTCTTCGATTTTGCGGCGTAGCCGCGTGACCGCGACATCGACCGATCGTTCTTGGCTGGCCGAGGTTCGTTTGGCCAAGTGCGCCCGACTGATCACCGCGCCTGGGTTGGACGCCAGCGCGCTCAACAGTGCAGATTCCGCCGCCGTCAACCGAACATTCGCCCCGTCGCGTTCCAGCGCGCCGGTGCGCGCATCAAACCGGCAACCGCCGAAAACCACCGCCTGGGGGGAAGGGGCTGGGGCGGCCCGCCGTAAGATGGCGTCGATCCGCAGCACCAATTCTTCCGTTTCAAACGGCTTGGCGAGATAATCGTCCGCGCCAGCCTTCAGGCCGTCGATCCGATCTTGGGGCAGGTCGCGCGCCGTCAACAGCAAAATCGGCACGTCACCATCCGCCCGCAGGCTCTCAGTCAGCGCCAGACCATCCTCGCCTGGCATCATCACATCGATGATCAGCAGGTCAAATTCCTGTGTTTCCAGCAGGCGGCGCGCCCGTCGGGCGTCGTCCGCAACGGTGGCGACATAGCCGTGGCTCTGCAAAAATGTGCGCAAAAGATCGCGGATCCGCGCATCATCATCGACCACGAGGATGCTGCCTCTCGGATCATCGTCTGCAGACACACTCCGTTTGGCCATGTTGACAGACCCCTAAACCGCAGGAACACTAGAATAACGATGCGTACGACCTACATAAATCGCAAAAACCTACCCAGACCACTGGTCATGGGCAACACCAAACAGGGGGAGGAGAATGGCTGAATTGATACCTTTCGACAAACGTGAAGGCGTCATTTGGTGGAATGGCGAGTTCGTCAACTGGGCCGACGCGAAAATTTCCCTGCTGACCCATGGTTTGCACTATGGCTCCAGTGTCTTCGAGGGCGAGCGCGCCTATGAAGGGCAGATCTTCAAAAGTCGCGAGCATTCCGAGCGCCTGGCGCGTTCGGCCGAATTGCTCGGCTTCCAATTGCCGTTCAGTGTCGACGAGCTCGAAGCCGCCAAAGCCGAAACCTTGGTCCGCCAAGGCATGGAGAACGCCTATCTGCGCCCGATCGCCTGGCGCGGTTCCGATGGCTTAGGCGTTTCCGCGCAGAACAATCAGATCCACCTAGCGATCGCGATTTGGGAATGGGGCCAGTACTTCAGTGATCGGTTCAAGGGCATTGACCTGACCATGGCCGATTGGCAGCGCCCGCCGCCCGAATGCGCTCCGGTGAAGGCCAAAGCCGGCGGACTGTATATGATTTGTACGTTGTCCAAGCACGCCGCCGAAGCCAAGGGGTTCCAGGACGCCCTGATGCTGGATATCGCCGGGCGGGTCGCCGAGTGCACCGGCGCCCACATTTTCTTTGTCCGCGACGGCGAAATCCACACACCGACCGGGCAATGGCTGCTCGACGGCATCACCCGCGCCACGGTGATCGACCTGGCCCGCGACCGCGGATTTGAAGTCTATCAGCGCGACATCTATCCCAGCGAGCTGCCATTCTTCACCGAGTGCTTCGTGGTGGGCACGGCCGCGGAAGTCACCGCCGTCAAGCGCCTGGACGACATCGATTATACGCCAGGGCCCGTGACGAAGGCTTTGATCGAGGACTACGACGCCTTGGTCCGCCAACCCGCACCCATGCTGCAGGCCGCCGAGTAGCAGGCTGACCAAAGGGCAGGGGTTCGCTGGCGCTGCATCGCGATCAGACGGTGCAGCGCCGCGCAGCCGCCTAGACGTACGTCGCCGACAGGCGCTGGATCGCTTCGAGAAGTTTGGGAATGTCGAGCGGTTTGGCGACAACGCCCGCAAAGCCCGCCGATTGGTACCGCGCGACGTGTTCCGGCTGCGCATCGGCGGTGACGGCGATCACTGCGGGCGCATCGTCTAACTTAAGCTTTTGAATTTCCGCCAGCGCCACATCGCCGGGCATCACCGGCATATGAATATCCATCAACACAAGGCCGTAACTGTTATCGCGCACAGCGTCGACCGCTTCCTGCCCGTTGGCGACAAAGTCGGCGTCCATACCCAGGCCGTCAAACACGGCTTGAAAGACCTTGCGATTGGTCGAGCTGTCGTCGGCGACCAGAATGCGAGCGCTTGGGCTATGGTCGACGGAGGGATTGATCGCCATGTGCGGTCCTCTTTGGCCCAGAAGCGGCGCGCTCACGCGCGTTTGACGGTCATCGGCGACCATGCACGGCACGCGACCGTGCATGGTCGCCGATGACAGCGCCACCCTAGCCCAATGCGCTTGCCGTTAAGTAAAGCGCCGCGCCACTTGATGCGTCAGGCCGCACGAACCGTGTCGAGAAACCGGCGAACCTCCGTGCGAAGCGTCTCGGCCTGTTCACTCAGCGTCTTTGAGGAGTCCACGACGCGATCGGACGCTCGACCGGTCTCGCTGGCGCCTTCAAGAACGCCCACAATGTTGCGCGAAACATCTTGCGCGCCGGCCGCCGCTTCGTTGGTGTTGCGGGCGATCTGACTTGTGACGGTGCTTTGTTCCTCAATGGCCGCACTGATGGTGACGGCGGCGTTGTTCATTTCGTTGATGATCTGATCGATCTCGCCGATGGCCGTGACGCACGTGCTGGTGATGGCCTGCATGTCGTGGATTTGGCTGGCGATCTCGTCGGTCGCCCTTGCCGTTTGCGTCGCCAGGGATTTCACTTCCGTGGCGACAACCGCGAAGCTCTTGCCCGCTTCCCCGGCCCGGGCCGCTTCGATGGTGGCGTTCAGCGCCAGCAAATTGGTTTGCTCCGCGATATCCGAGATGAGGTTGACGATTTCGCCAATTTTCTCCGCGCTCTTGGATAGCGATTCGATGGTAGAGTTGGTTCGGTGAGCTTTGTCGACGGCCTGGCTGGCAATCTGCGTGGAATGTTGAACTTGCCCGCTGATCTCTTGTATCGACTGGCCGAGTTCCTCAGCTGACTTGGCGACAACGGCCACATTCGTCGTCGCTTCTTCGGCCGCCGCGGACACCGACGTGGACTGTTGGGCGGTGGATTCGGCCGTGTTGGACATGGACTGCGACGTGGCCTCGAGCTCACGCGCATTGCCCGTCACCTGATCAACAATGCCGAGCACACTGGTCTCAAACTGGTTGGCGATGCGTTCGAGGGCTTCTTGGCCGCGCCGTTCGCTCTCCTGGGTGTAGAACTCTACGCCAAAGTTCAATTCGAGCAACACAACCTTCGAGACGGCGTCGAGGTAGGGCGAAAGATCGCGCCTACGGCCGAAAAGAGCCGCAAGGGGATGAGGGCGAAAGTGTTCGATAATGGCCAGTTGCAACTCTCGGAGAAGAAACGTATAGCCGCCGACGAACCACCACGATTCTAAACCAGTATTTGCGTGAATACCCCAGATTTTTTGCACGTATTCAATGTAGGAATCGCCGAATTCGCCATCGCAAATTCGCATCCAATGGCTAATCTGTTTCTCACTGACGGTCTGAATATGTGATTTGTCCCTAAATAGCGCCGAAGGTTGCGGCCAACCCCGCAGGTAGGCGTAGAACTTATCCAATATCGGAGGGAGTTGCGCCTTGATGACAGGTTTAAGTGTTCGCAAGGCGTCGCACGTTTGCTCATCAATGCCAAAGAAGCGAAAGCGATCGGTGTTGGGTAAATCGGTCATGGTCAAACCACTCTAAACACAGCGCGCGCACGCAAGGCGCCTTCTACGCGTAAGACGGTAGCGGACGTGGGTTGTTAACGCGTTAAGCGGGTGCGCATGTGCGCAATTTGGAAACCGCGTTGGCGATCAAGTCGGGCGCAGGGCGATGCGCGCATAGCGCACGCCCGTCCACACTGACAGCGCCGCCGCCACATAAAGAGCGGCGACGCCAACCCCAACGCTCACCACCGAGCCGATAACGCCAAGCGCGGCGAAAGGCCACACCAAGTCGACCAGTCCGCCCAACAGACCATGGTTCGCCACGGCGATGAGGCCGAAAAACTCCAGCGCGGTCTTGATCTTCGCCAGCATGCTGGGCTTTGCGATGGCCGCGGCGCGCGGAGCGGCGCGGCGCATCCACGTCACGCCGGCGTCGCGCGCGATGATCGCTATGGCGGGTATCCAGATCAACGGCGCAACCAGACTGAGGCCGATCAAAGCCGCGCCGGCGATAGCCTTGTCGGCCAACGGGTCCCAACGCTGGCCGAACGCGCTTTCCGCTCCCCATACCCGCGCCAGTTTGCCGTCAAGAAAGTCGAACACACCAGCGACCAGCAACAAAACGCCCGCCGCGGCCGTCCAACCGCTGCGCAACGCCTCATCGCCCGCGGCGAGCCAGCCAATGACCAGAAGTACGAGCACAGCCGGCGCCATGACCACCCGCGCCATCGTCAGCGTGTTGGGCAGCCACCAGAACCGATGGCGCGGCGAAAAGTCTTCAGGCGGGTTCATGGCGCGCGCAGCGTTAGCGCCTCGCCGTCATGTTGGCCACACCAAAGTCACACATGGCGCGGGGTCAGCCCTCGCTTCGAGCCGCGCGCCGTTGTCGACACGCGCCAGGCGGATCCGCGACATTCATTTCTGGAACCAATCATAGATGGCCTGCGCCATGCGCTTGGACACGCCGGGGACTTTCTCAAGGTCACTGACATTGGCGCGTTGGACGCTGCGCGCAGACCCGAAGTGCTCCAGCAACGCCCGTTTGCGCGAGGGCCCCACGCCTGGAATGTCATCGAGCGGGTTCTTGGCGATGTCCTTGGTGCGTTTGGCCCGGTGCGTCCCGATCGCAAAGCGGTGCGCCTCATCGCGCAATCGCTGCAGATAAAACAGCGCCGGGCTGTTCGGCGGCAATTGGAATGCGCTGCGGCCTGGCACGAAAAACTGTTCGCGTCCGGCGTTGCGGTCGGGACCTTTGGCGATGGCCACCAGCGGCGCGTCGCTGACCGGAAGTCCAAGCTCGTCATAGACCTCCAGCGCGGCCGACAATTGACCCGCACCGCCATCGATCACCACCAAGTCCGGCCAGTCGTCCCCCCGCGTCGTCGCCTCGGTTTGCGCCTTCAGCAGCCGGGAAAACCGCCGGGTCAGCACCTCGCGCATCATGGCGTAGTCATCGCCAGCCGTCAGGTCTTCGGCCTTCATGTTGAAGGTGCGGTAGCTGCGTTTGTCAAAGCCTTCAGGGCCGGCCACGACCATCGCCCCAACCGCCTTGGCCCCTTGGATGTGGGAGTTGTCGTACACCTCAATGCGCTGGGGTCGGCCCGGCAGATCGAAGGTCTCGGCGATCAGATCGAGATTTTTGGCCTGGCTGGCGCTTTCGGCCAGCTTGCGGGTCAGCGCCTCGTCGGCATTGCGCAGAGCGTGCTCCACAAGCTTGCGCTTATCGCCGCGTTCCGGCTGGTGCAGCGTGATCTTGCGTTCAGCCCTGAGGCTCAACGCTTCGCGCAGAAGATCCCCATCCGTGGGGGTGTGCGAGACGTACACGCACGCCGGGATCGGCTTGTCGGCATAAAACTGGCCGAGGAAAGCGGCCATGATATTGGCCTCGCTCGCGTCAGCATCATGTCGGGGAAAATAGCTTTGGTTGCCCCAATTTTGCCCGGCGCGGAAGAAAAACACTTGGACACAGGACGCCCCGCCTTGCTTGTGCAGAGCAACCACATCGGCTTCGTCCACGCCCTCAGGATTGACGTCCTGATTGGTGGTGATGGGCGCCAGCGCCCGGATCCGATTGCGCAACCGCGCCGCGTGTTCAAACTCCAGCTCCTCCGCGGCGGCCTCCATCTCCCGTTGCAGCCTTTCGCGCAGCGCATCGGATCGGCCCGACAAAAACGCCTCCGCGTCATCGACCAACGCGTCGTAATCCGCCGGCTCGATGTAACCCACACAGGGCGCCGAGCAACGTTTGATCTGATAGAGCATGCAGGGCCGGGAGCGGTTTTCGTAAACGCTGTCCGAGCACGAGCGGAGCAAGAACGCCTTTTGCAGCGTCGTCAGCGTTCGGTTCACAGCGCCCGCAGAGGCGAACGGGCCAAAATAGGAGCCCTGCTTACGCCGGGCGCCGCGATGTTTTACGATCTGCGCAGATTCGTGGTCGCGGCGAATTAGAATGTAAGGAAAAGACTTATCGTCGCGCAGTAATGTGTTGTATTTGGGCTTGAGTTGTTTGATTAGGTTCGCTTCAAGAAGAAGCGCTTCAGTTTCTGTATTCGTGACAACAAATTCCATGGCCGCCGTGGCGGCGATCATCGCGGCGATTCTGTTCGTATGTCCGCCCAGACGCACATAACTGCCAACGCGGTTCTTGAGGTTCTTCGCTTTGCCCACGTAGAGCACATCACCACTGGCGTCGATCATGCGGTACACGCCGGGCGTATTCGGCAAGTGCTTAACATAGTCTTTGATCAGCGCTGGACCGGTCTTGCCGGCGCGCTCATCGCTCGTCGGCAAAGTGATCGTGGCCGCAGCATTGGGTCGGGCGGACGCAGGCGTGGTCATCCCATGACTATAGGCGATGGGCCGCCCCGCCGCAGCCTTCGGCGCCCAAAATCAAACCCCATCAAAACCGATAGGCGAGGGTGGCTTGGCCAAAAAACTGAGTGTCCTCGACGGTCAGGGGGCTGTCCGCGGCGTCCCCGACCAGGCGCGCCACTGATCCTGTGGTCACAAAGCTGACCTTGCGCGTGATCGGGCGAACGTAAGTCGCCCCCACCGAGACCTCGGTCACCCCGGCGTTCGTAGCGAATTCGGGCAGTTGCGCCGCCGAACGGGCCGCCTGGTCAGCGTCAATGCCGAATACCGACGCGACGTAGGTTTCATCGCCGGCGCCCACGCCCACTGAGGTGGCCAAAACGCCCGTCGAACGCGAAGCGAACACCCGATAGCTCAAGCTCGCCTCTGCGGTGACGCCTCCATGGCCATCGGCCACATCGCCGATCACGACGCCTGACACCGACCAGCGGCCGAGATTGTAGCGTGCAAACACTTGGGGGCCGATGCTCGGGCCCAGATCGCCCAGGCCCTCAAGGATCGCCGCGTTCTCTTCGTCCCGACCAAAGTCGCCAGCGACGCCCACGCCAAATTCAAACCGCTCATCCTTCACCAAGCGATAGCGCAAGCCATTGGGAATGTCGGCGGTAAACCGGTCGCCATAGGCGATATCAAAGTAGGGAACGGGCAAAACGCGGTAATCTTCGTCGCCGGGATAGAACGGCAGCACAAGAACGGTCGCGCCGGCCGAAACGCGCCAGCCATCGGTGTCGCCACCCGGCGCTTGGCCCCAGGCGGGGGCTGTTAGACCCACAGCCGCCAGAACACCCATCCAGATTGTCGTCGACATGCGTTCCCTCCCGAAGCTGTACCGGTGGTTCAGACTACGCATTGAGGGCCGTGTCTAGATCACGCCGCGCGGCGTTTGTCACAGTCGTCGCGTTCAGACAGATCGGGCACGCCGGCGAACAGCTCCTCGCGCGGCCCGGCGACACACTGGTAGTGGTCGTCGTCGGCGCTGCACCAGATGTGAATGAAGCGCTGATTGCCCACGCGTTGTTCAAACGCCTCAAGCCTTCCCTTGCCACACCGTGGGCAGGCGACATGGGCTTGCGGGTCTTCGCCCAAGGCGATGACGGCGCGGATTTGCGTGCGGCAAGTGAGCATGAGATCTTGAAGAACCTGGTGTGAGCGAAAGTGGCGTGCGACCAACGCTGACGGCCAAATGTAAACACAGAGTTTACGCTTTCGCGAACACTGTCACGAAACCTGTCAAGGGTGGGAAAGGTCCCCAGCTGGCGTCCCGTTTGGCCGTCAGACGCGCGAAGGCGAAGCCCGCCGTCGCGTCAACGTACAGCCCGCAGACTGCGCGGCCGCGAGCGCTTCGGGTTTGGCGATTCGCACCGTAGCGGCGTCGACCCGCGGATCGCTCAGGCACCAGTCGGCGATGGTCTGCGCCAAAGTTTCCACCAACTGCACATGCTGTGCGCCCGCCATGTCCGCAACAGCGTCGGCCACCGCCTGATAGTCGAGGGTTTCACCGAGCCGGTCTTGGCTCGGCGTGGGCGCGCCGCTCATATCAAGGGTGACATCGACGATGATCGGTTGGGTGCGTCCGTGTTCGTGGGGATGCACGCCAATGCGGGCGGCCACCCTGAGCCCGCAGACCTCGACCATCCAAGTGTCGCGCGCCACAGCGCGATCGGCCGCGCGTTGCGCCCGTGTGCGGATCGTTTCGGCGCGCAAGGGCAGGGGGGAGGCCCGCGGCGAGGACGGACGACGATCTTCGCTCGAACTCATTCGGTCAGGCCCCAAACGTCGGGGGTCCGCCACACCAGGTGCTGGCCGCCATCGACCATGAGCACCTGTCCCGTAACCGAACGCGCGCCCAGCAAATACTGCACGCCGGCGACGATCTCGTCCGGCGGTGAGCCGATGTTCAACAGCGTCGCATCCAGCTGGCGCCGCCAGCTGTCTTCATCTTGGCGAGCGTTGCGCAAGGTGGGCCCTGGCGCCACGCCATTCACCCGGATCCGCGGCGCCAGCGCCTGGGCCATGGTGACGGTGACCCAGGCCAATCCGGCCTTTGACAGGCTATAGGTGAAAAACTGCGGCGTGGGTTTGGCCACGCGTTGGTCCACCATATTGACCACCGCGCCGTGCTCGTCCTCTGGCAATTGAGCGGCGAACGCTTGGACCAAAAAACACGGCGCACGCAAATTGGCGTCGATGTGGAAGTTCCAGCTCTCGTGCGTCATGTCCTCGACGCCGTCATGCTCAAAGGTCGAGGCGTTGTTCACAAGCGCCGTCAACGGGCGGCCCAACGCGCCCACCGCCGATGGCGTCAAGCCCGCCAAAGCCTCAGGATCGGACAGGTCGGCCCCCACGGCGACGGCGCGCCCGCCGGCGGCGCGAATGCGTTCGGCCACGGCTTCGGCGGGGTCGCGAGACCGGTTGTAGTGCACAGCCACCGCCCAGCCTTCGCCGCCCAACGCTTGAGCGATGGCTGCGCCAACCCGCGCCCCCGCCCCGGTGACCAGCACCGCGCCCGCGCTCACAAGGGAGCTCCGTCGATGCTGACCCGCGCGCTCTCCCCGCACGAGGGGCGAGAAATCTCGACTGCGGCCAGTCCCGGCGTTGTCGGCTGCAGCCGGCGAAAGATCGTCAGAGCGATGTTCTCCAGCGACGGCGTGGGCAGGTCGGCTATGTCATTGAGAAAGGCATGGTCGAAATCACGGACGGCATTGTGGATCAGCGTGTCGAGCGCCCACAGATCGTGAACAAAGCCGCCCTCGGCCTCCGCGTCCCCGGCAACGGTCACAACGCCCTCGAACGAGTGGCCATGCAGGCGCGAAAACGGGTGGCCGGCCTCTTCGTGATCGAAATGATGAGCGGCTTCAAAACGAAAGCGCTTCGAGATGGTAAGGCGCAGCCCAGACCGGGGCGCGCCAGGGACGTCAGCCATGGCGAAGACAGCATTCCTCAGTGGACTCAGAACATCCCCCGCGTGTAGCCCAAGCTGACCAAATACGCCACATAGCCCGCCAGGAACACCGCGCCCATCAGCCGGCTGATGCCGCGCCCGCGCAACGCCACCAACAACAGCGCCACCGCCGCCAGGACCATCCAGCCATAGTCATAAGGGAGCAAATCGCCGGGCACCCGCAGGCTGCCGACACCCTCGTTCGCAAACGGCGCAGCCACCGCCGTGGCACCGCCCACGGCCAGGATGTTGAAGATGTTGGAGCCCAGCACATTGCCCATGGCCAGGTCCGTGCGCCGACGGATGGCCGCCGCGAGCGTCGCCGCCAATTCCGGCAAAGAGGTGCCCAGCGCCACCAATGTCAGCGCGATCACGTTTGGCGGTACGCCCAGACCCGTCGCCACGCCTTGGGCGCCGTACACGATCAACTGGCCCCCAATGACCAAACCGATGGCGCCAATAATGATGAACAACCAGATGCGCAGCCAGTCCAACTGGGCGTCGTCCGGTTCCGCCGCTTCGATCCCTGCGCCCGCAAGTTCGGCGGGGTCGGCGAGTTTCGCGCGCCGAAACAGGTATCCGAGATAAACGCTGAGCAAGATCAGCGCGATGACGCCAACTTGCCAACCCAGAAAGGAATCCCCGCTGGAGGACTGAAAACCTATGATGGTCGCCAGCACCATCAAGCCCGCGGCGGCCAGCCCGATCACCGCATTGCGCCGGGTTCCGACCGGCCCCGCTGCGATCGGCGCGATCACCGCCGGCAAGCCCAGAACCAAGAACACATTGGCGATGTTGGATCCCACAATGTTGCCGACCGCGATGCCCGGCGCGTTGGACAACACCGCCTCAATACCGACAACCAGCTCCGGCGCGGACGTGCCGAAAGCGACCACCGTCAGACCCACAATCAGCGGGCGCACCCCCAATCTGAGGGCCATTGCTGAAGCGCCGCGCACCAAATGATCGCCGGACACCGCCAGGATCGCCAAACCCGCGACCAGCGCTACAAGATCAAGGAGCGTCGAACCCGTCATACAAACTCATCCTGCGCGGTGGGGCCGGAAGGCGTCGTTGATCGAGCCATGGCAAGAAGGGGTGAAGACTCTGCAAACCATACCGTTCTCTGAAGGGTTCAGGACGGCGCATCGCCACGACGACGGGTTACGCGATGTCTGGGCGTGCAGCAATCACAGCACGCAGCCCATGCGACCACCGATGGCTAGTCCAGGCGCTTGTATTCGATGATGTTCAAGATCGCGAAGACCACGATGAACCCCCAGATGACCGCCCATGCCGCCATGTCGCTCTCCCTCGCTTAAACGGTGAAAAGCAGCCATACACCTGATCAGTCCGATGGTCCAAGCTTTGGCCGCCTAAAGTTGTCCTTGTCCGCCAAGTTGGAGCGACGCCTGATGCATCGCCGTACCTTGCTCGAACGCTGTTTCCAGATGTGGTGGCGCTTGTCACGGGGCGCGACCATCGGCGTGCGAATCATCGCCCGCGCGCCCGGCGGACAGGTAGCGTTGGTGCGTCACACCTATGTTGGCGGTCTTCATTTGCCGGGGGGAGGGGTGGAAAAGCGCGAGACAGCCGTCGACGCGGCCGCGCGCGAACTGCAGGAAGAAACGGGCGCCACGCCGTCCGGCCCATTCAGTTTGCGCAGTGTGCATGCTAACCACGCCCGGTTTCCTAACGACCACATTTTGGTGTTCACCGTTGATGTTCACGCGCCGCCCGATCGTCTGCCGGACCGCGAAATTGCCGAGGTTATGTGGGTTGATCCCAACGCGGCGCCCAACGAAGTCTCGCCCTCAACCCAGCGGCGCCTCGCCGAATGGGTCGGCGCATCGAAGGCCGCGCCGCATTGGTGAATCCACAACGATCCCCCAGGTTCGCTCATGAGCACAAACAGGAGATCCAAGCCATGGCGCTGACAACCACCCCGCCCGTCGAGCTCGGCGCCCCAGCGCCTGAGTTTTCACTCACCGACCCTGAAGGCGTGCGTCATTCCCTGGCCGATGTGCGCGGGCCTAAGGGCCTTGTCGTGATGTTCATCTGCAATCACTGCCCCTATGTGAAGGCGATCGTGGACCGGTTGGTCGCCGACATGGATGAACTCAAGGCGGCCGGCGTCGGCGTCGTGGCCATTATGCCCAACGACTATGCGCGCTATCCCGACGACGCTCCCCAGGCCATGCGCGCGTTCGCCAACGCCCACGGGTTTGGTTTTCCCTATCTCGTCGATGAGGACCAAGATGTCGCCCGCGCGTACGGCGCGGTGTGCACGCCCGACTTCTTTGGATTTAACGCCGCGGGTGAACTCGCGTTCCGCGGCCGCCTTGATGAGGGCCGCCTCGCCCCCCCCCCGCCCGGCGCGACAAGGGAGTTGCGTGACGCTATGCTCGTCGTGGCCGATGGGCGTCCCGCGCCAGACGACCAACCGCCATCCATGGGGTGTTCCATCAAATGGAAGGAGTCCTAATCGCCGACCCCACAGGTCGCGCCGCGCTCAGGACTTCAAGAGGGGACGATTGTGAGCGACGCACATCCCTACGGCCCGTCCGCCGAGCGTATTCTCCAACTCGGCGTCATCGCGTACGCCGTGGCGGACCCGGCTGAGGCGTTGATCTTCATCCGCGCCGTCGGACCTCGCGGTCTGCATCTGCGCCAGCTCGTTCATCCAGACGGCCGTGATGAGTTTGACGCTATCCTCGCCGCCGTGCGCGCGCGCGCCGTGTCGGACTTCGCAGGATGGCTCACCAAGTTTCACGTTCCCGAGCACGAATGGCGACAAGCGCTTCTGGCCATCGAGGATATCGCCCAGCGCGTCATGCCAACGCTGGAAAGCAAGCTGTCGCTGCTCAGCACAAGTCTTGAAACCGTTAGCCACGTGGTGGATGGCATGTACGCCGGTGACGAGTTGATGCAGGACATCATTGCTCGCGACATTGGCGCCGCGCTCCTGCGAACGGCCTTCCGCAGCGCCGAACATTACTCAGACGCCCTCAAAGGGCTCGAGCTGACACTGAACGTTAAGCCTTGATTGTATTTGATCGCTCCCGCACGCCCGCGTTGCGCCGCGAACGGGCGCCGTTTACCGCCTATCAACAATAACGATGAAACTGTGGCGGTGAGAGGGAGGAACCAAGGCATGGCGAACAACGCCCCGACCGGCCCTTCGGCCGCCCGGCCGTCAAGCATGCCCCAGCGCGATGCGCGCCGGCGACGCGGTGACGTGATTGTGCGTCTGTCGGCCGCTTCGGTCGTCGTGGCGTTCAGCGCCTTTGAGGGCCTTGCCGGCCCGGCGGCGTCGTGGATCACCGCTTTCGCCGCCACGCAGCTGCTGGATGATTGGCTCTGGCGACGTCGGCAACGCCATAACGAAGCCGTTCAGACTCGTGTGTTGGTTGCCTCCCAAGCCGCGAGTTCTGGGCTGTTCGTCAGTTTGCCCCTTTACTTGTGGTTCGCTGCGCCAAGCCCTGCCGCGCAGATTGTGGCGTTGATGATGATCATGGGCGCGATGGGCGCGGTCACCGCCAACGCCACATGGAGCCCAGCCCGACTGTGGACCGCACGCGCGCCCGTTCTGCTCGCAGCGCTGGCCGCGCCCTTGGGTTCGCTGTTTTGGGCCGCCTCGCCAAGTCCGGCGGGCAGCCTCGCGATCCTGGCGAGCATTGTGATCTTTGCCGCCCAATGCGCGATGAGCCATTGGCGCGCCCACACCGGTTACTTGGCGACATCGCGCGCCCGCGCCACCGCCCTGGAAGGTCGGCGCGTCGCCGAGCGGGCCAACGAGGCCAAAATGGGCTTCTTGCGCATGATGAGTCACGAATTGCGCACGCCGGTTCATGGCGTCCTCGGCATGACCCAGCTGCTGCGCGAAACCGACTTGGATGAACACCAGCGGCTGTGTGTCGAAGGGGCGATGACCAGCGGCGAGCGGATGGAGCGCGTGGTGAACGACCTCATCGACATGGCTGAGATGATCGACAGCCGCGTCGCCCTCAAAAACGACTCCGTCGCCCTCCGCGCCTTGATTGGTGAGATCGCGACGCGCACCAGCGCCCGCGCGCGCGCCCGGGGCGTGGATTTCACCTACCAGGTTGGAACGCTACCCGAGGCCATCGCCGCCGATGGCGCGCGCCTCGCCCAGATCCTCGACAACGTCCTCGACAACGCGGTCAAGTTTGCCCCCAACCTCGAAGGGGCAAGCGTCGCGCTCTTGGTCGACGCACGTCCGGCCGGCGACAACCATGTGCGCCTGTCCTGCCGCGTGCTGGACACCGGTCCGGGCCTGACCGACGGGGCGCTCGCCGACTTGTTCACACCGTTTGCGCAGGCCAACACCAGCACCATGCGCGCCCATGATGGCGTCGGTTTAGGGCTGCCTATCGCCCATCGCCTCACGCGTTTGATGGACGGGTCGCTGGAGGTGCTCACCGAACCGGGTCTTGGAACCTGTGTGAGTTTTTCCGCCCGCTTCCCCGTAACCGACCTGCACGACGCTGACGCGCCGCGCCGGACTGGCGCCACGCGCGCGGTCGCGCCACAATCGACAACCCACAGCGACATCGGGCCCGCGCCGATGGCCGTGGCGCGCGATTAAGACGCGCTCAGCTCGCTGAACGGCTTGAGCACCAGGCGAATCAACAACGCGCCAACAAACGACACGATGGCGACGTCGATCCACACGGCGGTGGGTTGATCCATGCCCGTGATCACAGCCTGTACGTGCCGCGACAGATCGATCTCGGCTTGTTGCAAGAGCCAACCAACGCCAAACGCCCCAATCACGCCAATCAGCATGTCGCCGAACAGCCCAAGAATTGTCGGCGTGGGCACGACTTTGCGCGAGAGCACCCCCGCCGCGGTGGCGATCAACACCCAGGTGATCAAATCGCTGGCCTGCATGCTGGCGTACGTCACAAACAGCCCCCTTTGCGCCATGGGAGATCACCCACACCTTAGCGGGCGTCGGCGCGCGAAACGAGCCCCGAGATTGGGGCGAGCGCGCCATCATTCAGGGCGTCTAGCGCCGGCTTGGCAACACGATCCGCAGCAGGGTCAAGATGATCAGCGCCCCCGCCAACGCGCCCAGAAACGCGCCAGCCCAGCCCTGCACCGCCACCTGTTGGTCAACTGACAGGTTCGTCTGTTGAAGGTTCAACATGTTGCCGATGTCGACATAGCATTCCTTGGGGAACGTAAAACCATCGCTTTGCGTCGTGGCCGTCACCGCAGCATGTGCGCCGTTGGCGGTTTCCTCGCCCGAGCTGGTCGGCGCGGTAGGGCACCCGCCGGTGGCGTAGCTGGCCAGCAGGCCCCCGCCAATACCGCCCGCAATGCTACCGGCAAGCCCGAGGGGTCGGCGTCCTGGCAACAGCCCACCCGCCAAGATCCCCACAAAGATCCAAAGCCCCAACTGTAAGATGTCAAATCCGGCGAACTCTACGCCGTGCAGTGCGTCAATCATCCCATCCCCCTTATACGATCGTGCCTAAGGCAGTGCCGAGGGCCTGCATCAACCACCCGCCGCCGCCAAGACGACAAGCTTATACGCTTGCGCGCCAGACGCCAGCCAAGGTGGTCGGGAGGTGACAGCCGTGTCGCCAACCGCAACCGCGGCGCCAATGGCCTCGCCTGTTACGGCCGCGAACGCCGGTTCAGGCGATACTGGCGCCGGGCTTCCTTAGCCGCTTCCGCTTCCTCATTAATGGCGAGGGCCTTCAGCTGGCATGCATTGCCCGCCACAATTTCGTACTCCGCCCCGTCGGCCAAAGGCTCGAAGATCCCCTGACCGAACTCCTCGTCACCCTCGGCAAGTTCCGGCGGAAGGATCGACAAGTCGAGGATGTAGTTCATCACGCCCGACGAGACGTTTGACAATAACAGGGCGTCGGGTGGTGCGTTATCGTGGATCGTATGGGCGAGATCATAAAGCGTGCGCGAATCTTGATTGGCAATTTCGTCTTCAACTTCATAATAACGCCCGCCCAGCCGATCAAACTCCACAATGGTATCCGCGCCAAGCAGTGTTGTCGCCAGGCGGTTGAAGCAAAACGAATACACGTCAAACTCAACTTCGTCGCCAATGATCGTATAGTCCTGTTCGCGACGTTGCGTGTCATCGTTCGGCATGGCGATGACCTTAACATTGTAGGTTTTATCGATGGCGTCCTGGTCTTGGGTGACCACGAGCCGGGCCACAACCTGCTCCTCGCTCATCCGAAAATACGATTGAAAGATCCAAGCGGTGTAACCGCCCACCGCGCCAAGTCCGACCGCCGCCGATCCAACCAAAGCCCGGCCAAACGCCGAGATTGGACGGCGCTTAAACAACTGAAGGCCGCCGCTCAAAAAAGTGACCAGGCCGAACAGGCCCACCACGCCAGCAATTGCGAACCACACCATTGCGCACTCCAGTCGTTGCTCGCCGAACCGTTTCAGCGCGGTCCGCCCCAAAACCCCATCGGGCCCTGCGCCAAAACGCATTGGCCCTCTTTCTTGTCTTTGATACTTACACCAAGACGTCCGCGGACAAAAGCGCAGCGCACCAAGGAGCAGGCCATGGCGATCGATCAAGAATGGCAAGGCTGGATCAATGACAACCTGGCGCGCGGATGTGATCCCAAAGGGATCGCGGAAATTCTGCTTGAGAAAGGATTCGCTGAGGCGGCGGTGCGTAACGCCATGGGCGACGCGTTTCCAGAAGCCATGGCTGAACTGCCCCCCGACCATCACGACAAATTGGCCCGGGTCCGGCTCACCCGCAAGCACGCGCCAGGGTTACGGCGCGAACCGACTGAGGCGTGCCAGCTCTACATTTGGAACGAGTTCCTCACGGGCGAAGAGTGCGACACGCTGGCGGAACTGGCAGTGAGCAAAGTCCGCCCGTCGGCAATCACCACACCCAGCGAAGATCCGTTCTTCCGCACCAGCTCGACCAGCCATTTGGCCCAGATGGATCACCCCATCGTCTCGACCATTGATGAGAAGATCGCCAACGCTCTTGGCGTGGGGCTTGGCTATTCTGAGGCCATCCAGGCTCAGAAGTACGAGGTCGACCAGGAGTTCAAAGCGCACACCGACTATTTCGAGCCCGGCACCCCAGAATTTGCGGCCAATGCGGGCCCGCGCGGCCAACGCACCTGGACCTTCATGATTTATCTGAACACCACCCCCAAGGGCGGGGCCACCCACTTCGTCCACGTCGGACGTAAGGTGAAGCCCAAGCGCGGCCGCGCGGTGATCTGGAACAACTTGCACCCGGATGGCTCGGTGAATCCGAACACCAAGCACCACGGCATGCCGGTCGAAGAGGGTCGCAAAGTAATCATCACCAAATGGTTCCGAGACCGCGGTCACGGTCCCATGCTGTTGGACTGACGGTCGGCCCGGCTCCAAGAACACGCGATAAATCAACGGTGACGGGGAAAATTCGCATCATCTGCACAAAAAATAGGGAACAATGCACGCGCCCTCCGCGCATGGCGGGCCGGCGGGGCTCAGTCCGCCCCAGAGGCGAGCTGGATGGCGCGCGACGAGCCGAGGCCGCCCGCCGCCAAGACCGCTTCGGGTCCACAACGACCTGCGCTGAGCCGCACTGCGCAATCGGGCCAAATGCCAAACAATAACAAAGGGTAAATGTCGCACTGGCGGCCAAGCCCCATGCTGCATTGCATCATTGTGAGATCGCCCGCGTCGGCCCGCCCCCTCCATCGCGCGGTTCGCTGACGTGGGTTGGACGACGCTTTGCAGAAACGCCGGAGACCAGGTGCTCGGCCCCATCGACGACCCGCCAGTTCCACCGTTTTTGACACAACGCCCCACCCAATGAAAGCGCCGCCCGGTCAGCGGAAGGTAGATTAACTATAGGAAAATTAAGAAAAAAGCAGAGAGGAGGCAAGCCCCGATCCGATGGTGCGAATGCCAGAAACGCTCTGTACAAAGAGGAAGTGGCCGCCCGCTTGCAGTCTGTGTGGGGCCGGGTTAACCACGCTGCGGGCTGAACGCCTTTTGTTGAACACTCCATTTAGGGGATACGGGAACATGAAAGCTAAAACGCTTCTGAAAATCGCTCCTTTGGCTTTGGGTCTGGTTTTCGTCGCTGCTTGCGGCGGTGGTGAGGAAGGCGACGAGACGCCGACCCCGACCGAAAACGGTCGTGTGCTCTAAGCTCTGAGCAGCACGGATAGAGACACAGGCGTTCTGTCTACCGGGGCGCGATGATGTTTCTGACGGGGTCGGTCGCGTATGCGCCGGCCCCGTTCCATATCGGCGTTGCAGAACCGCTTACCGGCTGGGCATCCCACTCGTGCGCGCTACCGTGAGAGCCGCGCCCCATCGTCAGCCCACAGCGAGGTGTGCGCACGCCAAGGGGACACAGTGATCATGACGTTTCAAACACATCGCGCCACACGCTGGGGCAAAGTGGCGGCCGTGGTCGCCGGACTGGCCCTGTTGGCCGCATGCGCTGACAAGGAAGAATCGCTCCGAACCATGTGCGAGGACCTTGCGGACGAGTTCAGCGAACGCGCCGACATGGACACCGCCGAGACCGATGACGCTTGCCGCTGCCTGGCCGAAGAGGGCGCCGAGCGTCTGTCGCACTTTGAGGTCCGTTCACTGCGCAAACCCGTCGAGCACCTCATCGACAATGGGGACGAAATCGAACGCGAAATCATCGACCTGGACGGCATCGACGCCGCGGCGGACTACATTGAGGACATGACCGAGTTTGACGACATGAAGATCGGCACGCTGCGCAAGCTGGTGATCTCAGCCATGGAGTGTGAGGCCGAACGCGACGGCGGCTAAGGCGACACGGCCGAGGGCGGGCGCTTGTGACGCCGAGAGGCGCCCAGGGCCGACGGGCGGCGCGCTTGCCGCTTGAAAGCAATTCGTCTACGACCACAACGTATTCCATTGAGGGGGTTCAGTCATGAAACCAACCACCATCAAACGCGGGGCCATGCTGACGGCTGCGGCCGCTGCTCTGTTGTTGTTGTCGGGCTGCGGCAACAAAGTCACCAAGCTCGAAGACGCGTGTGACGATTATGACGATGTCTTCCCAGACGGCATCGATTGCGAGTGCTTTGCTGAAGAAGCCGCCGACGAATTGAGCGGTGGTGAGGTCAATGACCTGATCACGGCGCTCGAGCGTTTGGATGAAGATGACGACGACGACGAGGCATTCGACGACGCCAGCTTCCGCGTCTTCCGCATCTATCAAGAGTCGATCACTGAACAAGATTGCTACGAGTAGAAGCGCACGATCCGCGCTCAGCACGTTAGAGGCGGTTGGCGATCGGCGCCGACCGCCGTGCTTGCGCCGCTGGATCGGGCTCTCCTTGCTTGCCGCGGGCCTGACCGCCTGCGGCGGGGGTGAGGAGCTTCAAGCGGACGCGACGCCCGCGCCTGATCCGCTGCGCGCAGTGTGCCAAGACCAACGCCGGCACATCGAGCAGCTCGGCGACACAACCATCGATTGTGATTGCTTTGTCGCCACAGCCAGCGAAAGCCTAACAGGCGAACAGCTCGCGATCATCGCCGACGCGAATCCCGATGACGTCGTTCGCGAAATGCTTGAGGACATCGGCTTCGCATGCGAAGTTCCCGCCACGTAGGCGGGAGCGTTGATCCCAAAGGTTTTAGGGCCGTTCGAGCGTTTCGGGGAACGACGGCTCTGCAGCCACGCGAGCCAAAAAAGGGGACCACATCATGGTTAAAGTCACCACGTTCGCCAAAGTCGCCGGTGCAGGCGCGGCCGTCATGTTCATCGCCAGCTGCGGTGTGTCCGACGCCAACATTGAAGAAGTCTGCGACAAAACCAACAGCGCACTGGCCACAGACCTCGCTTCGTTGAATTGCGATTGCTTTGTTGAGCAGGTCAATGAGAAGCTTGCGTCTGACGAAAAGAAAGCCTTGATCGAAACCTACGCCGACCTTGAGGAGGGTGTCGATCCGGCCAATATTGAAGGCGCTGAAAACTTTCCAAGCGAGAAGATGGCGGAAGTCTTTACCGCTTGTTTCGAGGAGAATGCGGGCAACTAAGGCCGAAGTCAGTTAGCGCAGAGCTCGGGCGCGTATCACGATTTGAGCTCAAGCTCTTCCGCTTGCAGAGACTTGATCTGATCACGAATGCGGGCCGCCTCCTCAAACTCAAGGTCGGCCGCCGCAGCCCGCATCTGGGTCTCCAAATCAGCGATCACCGCGCGCAGATTGTGCCCTGCGGCCGCGTCGCCATCGTCAGCAGAGTATCCCGCCTGGCCCTCCGCCACGCCCCGCGTCTCGTGAGCGCGCCTACCATCAGCGCCGCCAAGAAACGCCCGCGTTTCCGACCCACGACCCCGCCTGCGATCGCGTCGCCGGTCGCGCGGCCGATCCGGGTCGACAGCGACAGTCACGCGATCGCTCTCATACACACTGTCCAAGATGTCCGCGATCCGTGACTGGACACTCTGGGGCGTAATGCCGTGTTCGAGATTGTAGGCGAGTTGTTTGTCCCGACGCCGGGACGTTTCAGCAAGGGCGCGCTGGATGGAGCCAGTCTCCTCGTCAGCATAAAGCACGACCTTGCCATCGGCGTTCCGCGCCGCTCGTCCGATCGTTTGGACCAAGGACGTTTCCGAGCGCAGAAATCCTTCTTTGTCCGCGTCCAAAATACCCACAAAGGCGCACTCTGGAATATCAAGACCCTCGCGCAGCAAATTGATCCCAATCAAACAGTCAAACGTACCCATGCGCAGGTCGCGAATGATCTCTATCCGCTCGACAGTATCAATATCCGAGTGCATATACCGCACCCGTACGCCCTGTTCGTGCATGTACTCGGCCAAATCTTCCGCCATTTTCTTGGTCAAGGTTGTCACCAACGAGCGATAGCCGCGCTCTGCGGTGTCTTTCACCTCCGCAATGACGTCATCAACTTGACTCGCGCCGTCCCGCGAGACCGGCCGAATCTCCACGGGCGGATCGATCAGCCCCGTTGGCCGGATCACCTGTTCGACAAACACCCCGCCCGTTCGCTCCAGCTCCCACGATCCGGGCGTCGCCGAAACGTGTACGGTCTGCGGGCGCATGGCGTTCCACTCTTCAAACTTTAGCGGTCGGTTATCCATACACGAAGGCAAGCGAAATCCATGGTCGGCAAGTGTTTTTTTGCGATTGAAGTCGCCTTTATACATGGCGCCGAGTTGCGGAATCGTCTGGTGGCTTTCGTCGGTGAACACAAGTGCGTTGTCCGGTAAGTATTCGAACATGGTCGGTGGTGGCTCGCCAGGCTTGCGTCCTGTCAACCAGCGCGAATAGTTTTCGATGCCGGCGCATGAGCCAGTGGCGTCCAGCATTTCCAGGTCGTACTGCGTGCGTTGCTCAAGGCGCTGCGCTTCCAACAGCTTGCCGTGTTGGGTGAGCCAGTCGAGCCGGACGCGCAACTCGTCCTTAATGCCTGAGATCGCTTGGTGTAACGTTGGACGCGGCGTAACGTAGTGCGAGTTGGCGTAGACCTTCACCTTGTTGAGGTCATTGAAGCGCGATCCCGTCAGCGAATCGAACTCCACAATGCTCTCGATTTCGTCGCCAAAAAACGAAACGCGCCATGCGCGATCTTCATAGTGCGCGGGGAAGATATCCAAGACATCACCGCGCACGCGAAAGGCGCCCCGTTGGAACGCGGTGTCATTGCGTTGGTATTGCAGAGCAACCAGGTTTTCGATCACTTTGCGCTGGTCGATTTGATCGCCCTTGCGCAATTGAAACGTCATGCTGGTGTAAGTTTCGACCGAGCCAATACCATAAATGCACGAAACCGACGCAACGATGATGACGTCATCGCGGTCGAGGATCGCCCGTGTCGCGCCGTGGCGCATGCGGTCGATCTGTTCGTTGATCGAGCTTTCCTTGGCGATATAGGTGTCGCTACGCGGCACATAGGCCTCGGGTTGGTAGTAGTCGTAGTAGGACACAAAATATTCGACGGCGTTATCAGGAAAGAATTTCTTGAATTCCCCATAAAGCTGCGCCGCCAATGTTTTGTTCGGCGCCAGGATCAAGGCGGGTCGCTGCACCGCCTCAATGACCTTAGCCATGGTGAAAGTCTTGCCCGAGCCCGTCACGCCGAGCAGCACCTGGTCCATCTCGTCGCGTTCAACCCCTTCGACGAGCTCGCCAATGGCCTGGGGCTGATCGCCCTGGGGCTCAAACGGGCTCTCGACACGAAAGGCGATGCCGCCTTCGCTCTTATCCCACGTGCGCTCGGGGCGGTGGGGAACCCAGGCGGCCATATCCGCACCGTTCGGCGCGGGACCGTCCAAAACGAAGTCAGAGGGAAGGGCGTCGTACACGCCAGGCGTCTTGCTCATCCCAACAAGGTAGGCGCATTGGCGGCCCGATGACAGACCACGCGACGGGTTAGGCGGCGTCCTGTGTGATCTCGCTAGCCTCGGCCGCTTCGACCTCGAGCTCGACACGTCCCACCCGCAAGCCATACTTGCCAATGTTGGCGCGGTTGAGCACCACCCCATCCGCGCGTTTCACGAACACGTCGCGCAACCGAACCACCATCCCGCTGGAGGTGCGCAAATCATACTCCAAACGGAAAACATCACCGTCCTGGAAGCCACGGGCCTGGCCGACCGTGTCCTCACGTCCACCGGACCATTCGCCATTGTCTTGTCGGGTCAACCGCCAGGTGCGTCGGTACGCTTCACCGTCATCCCACTCAAAATCCTCGACCAAGGTGAACGTCTGTGAGGTCTCGTCCCACTGCCCATCGAGATACACAACAAAGCTGCGGTTGTTGCTTGGCGCCTGAACCCGCCCGCGACCCACCGCTTTACCGATAAGGTCTTCTTGCAACACAAAGGGCTCGAGCGGCCCTTGGTCCTGCGGCGCGCTTGGGCGTGTAGCACACCCCGCGGCCAAGGCGGCCAGACTTGTCAGGGCGAAGAAAGACAAACGCTTGGGCATGGCGCGGGCTCCGTAACAGGGTCGCAAACAACACTGCTCCGCTCTACGCCGCTGGTCGCACCTTGGATCAACCGAAGCGCCGGGCCGGGCCGGAAAGGGGGCCTAGGTGCGCGCCGCGCTGCGCGGCGCCGGCGAGCCCGCCAACTGGCGCCACAGCCGCTCCACCGGCCCTTGCTGGAAACGCCGCAACCATACCAGGCTGAATGCGATTTGCACCACCAACGCGATCAGGGCCACACCCTGCATGCCCGCTTGGCCAAGCTGACCGAACAACGCCAAGCCAGCGCCCGTGAACACGAAAAGCGCGATCACCGACTGCATCAGATAGTTGGTCAACGCCATGCGCCCGAAGGCGGCCAGCGCGCCGATCGCCGGACTGGACGCGAACGCGCGCACGAGCAACGCGATCGCACCCAGATGTCCCAGCGTCATGGCGATACGCGCGGGCTGATAAATCACACGGGTCAGCCAAACCTCATCGCCAAAACCGACGCGCCAAGCTTGGTCCAACGCCAAACCGCGCAGCGCAATCCCGACGCTGTACCCCACAATGACCAGCGTCCAGTAGAGCCGGCTCGAAGCCTTGCCGTTGATGATCCCCAGCTTCATGAGCGCCATGCCCAGCGCCATGGTGCCGATCGCCTCAACGATGATGAAGGGCTGAAAATGCGCAAAACCGATCCAAACGCTCGGCTGGACCGCAAGGTTGGCGACGTAGCCCAAGGGCCGAACCGCCGCTTCCTCAGCAATGAGCGCGCTGGTCAAACCAAACTCGGCCGGCGTCTGGGAAAACTGCATGGACTCGGTCAGCGGCGCGCCAAACGAACTGGCGATTGGGGCGAGCAGGGCGGGCCCTTGATTGCCTGCCAATTCAAACACCGCGAAGGTCTTGCTGGCAAAAAGCAAACCGACGGCGAACAACAAACCAATTCCGATGAGGATCAACGTCCGCGGCGAGGCGTTGCGCATCCAATACACAGCGATCAGGCCGGCAAGGCCGTAGGAAAACAGAATATCGCCAGCCCAAAGAAACACGATCCCGTTAACCAGGCCAAACCCGACGAGGATCGCCTGGCGTCGCAGATAAAGGCGCGTGGAGCCGTCGGGATGACGCGCCGCCAAACGGTCGGTCAGCAAAATCGCGCCGGCGCCGAACAGCATACAAAACAGCCCGCGCATGGCGCCTTCAACGAACAGGAAGGAGAACGCGTAGGCCAGCCAATCGGCCGAGTGAGCGCTCGGTTCGCCTGGCGGGTGCACAAAGCCAAAGCCCGCGCCCATGATGGGAACGTTCATCAAAAACACGCCGCACAGCGCAAAGCCGCGCAGCACGTCAAGCGTCAACAAACGCTCAGGGAGCGCAGCGGTTTGTGACATTTTCTCCCCCGTGTCGGCGTTCGAGGCAACGCGACCTTCACTCTTCCACCTTATATCCGATTGGGTTCAAGTCGTGGAGCGTATGTGTCGAACGAGAGCCTCAGCCGTCTGCGTGTTCTCATTTTGGAGGACAATGGCCATATGTCGAGCGTTCTGCGGGCGATCCTGCAGGGCTTCGGCGTACGCGAGCTTGTGGAAGTGCGCGATGCGGCCGCAGCGTTTGAGGCCTGCCGGGACTCCCAACCCGACGTTGCGATCGTCGACTATGAATTGGGCGACATCACCGGCCTTGAGTTCACCCAGTTGATTCGCACCGCGGACGACACGCCCAACCCGTATCTGCCGGTGATTTTGGTGACCGCCCACTCGGAACGCTGGCGTGTCTTGGAGGCGATCAACGCGGGCGTAAACGAATTTGTCGTCAAGCCGGTGAGCGCTGTCGCGCTTTACGCCCGCCTGCGCGCCGTCATTGAGCGGCCTCGCGCGTTCGTCCGCGCCCGGAGCTATTTCGGGCCCGATCGCCGCCGTCGGGTCGACTTGAGCTTTCGCGGTAAGCAGCGCCGCGACGCAGACACCAACACTGGCGGCACCGAAGAAGTCTAGCCTCGCCCCCGTCGTGTGGTCACGCGCCTGTTGGTCACGCGCCGACCGGACTGGTGAACGCCGCCAACGCGGCTGCGACATCGTCTGGGCCGGTTGACCACGAACACACAAACCGCGCCGATCCGCCAGGCCAAGGATAGTGACCCACGCCAGCCTTGGTTAAGGCCTGCCGATCCGCGTCGCTGAGCCGAACAAAGACCTCATTGCCCTCGATCGGGTAGGCCAGCGCCGCACCGGGTCGCGCGCTCAAACCAGCCCCCAACTGCACCGCCGCATCGTTGGCCTGGCTGGCCAGTGCGAGCCACAGATCATCGGCGAGGTATGCGCCCATCTGTGCGGCCAGATAGCGCTGCTTGGCCGGCATGTGCCCGCCGCGTTTCGCCCTGGCTTCCAAGGCGGCCCAGCGCGAACGCGCATCGCCGAAACCAACGATGACGTCACACCCCAACGCGCCGTTCTTGGTCGCCCCAAACGTGAGGACATCGACGCCCGCTCGCCACGACAAGTCCGCCGGGCTCACCTTTGTCGACGCCACCGCATTGGCGAAGCGCGCGCCGTCCAGGTGAACCATCAAGCCATGCGCTTTGGCGAGTTCAGCGCGAACGGCCAGACCATCATGGTCGTAGGTCGTGCCGCATTCGGTGAGGTTGGTCAGGGACAGCACTTCGGCCGGCGTCTCGTGAACAAAGTCGGGGTGGCGCGCCGCCAACGCCGCCTCGAGCGCATCGAGGCCGATCCGTCCGTCTGCCCCGTCCAAGAGCTGTAGCTTGCCCCCGCCGGTATAGAATTCACACGCCCCGCGCTCATCGCGTTCAATGTGCGCCTCGCGATGACAGAGCACCGCGCCAACCGGCGAACACAGGGCGGAAAGAGCGATGGCGTTCGCCGCCGTGCCGCTCGCGCAGAAGTACGCCGACACATGGGTCTCAAACACATCGGCCAGCGCGGCTTGCGCGGCGGCGCACCAGTCATCAGCGCCATAGCTCGCAGCCCGGCCCTTATTCGCGGCCGTCACCGCATGGAGAATCTTTGGGTGGGCGGGGCTTTCGGTATCCGATCCAAACATGGTGTGCAGCGCACTCCGCCTGACCGACCCTGTCAAGCGCTCACGGGCATGACCAAGGGCTCGAGCGCGGCGCGCAGCGGACCGGGCAGGGGCGTGGGCCGCCGGGTCTGCCGATCGACATAGACGTGCACGAAAAACCCCTCGGCCGCCGCCAGATCCTCGTCCGCGCGAAACACGCCCACTTCATAGCGCACCGATGACGTGCCGAGCCGCGCCACGCGCACGCCCGCGTCAATGCGATCGGGAAAGGCCAGTGGGGCGTGATAGCGACAACCGGTTTCCACCACGAGCCCGATCACCGCCCCGTCGTGGATGTTCAAAGCACCCGCCTCGATCAGCGTCCGGTTCACCGCGGTGTCAAAGAAGGCGTAGAACACGACATTGTTGATGTGACCGTAGATGTCATTGTCGGCCCACCGCGTGTCGAGGGACTGATACGTCGCATAGTCAGCCCGCGCTGACCGGGTTTTCTCACTCACAACACCGCCTCATACATTTTGAGCGCATCCTCATAAGCCACGTCGCGCGGATTGTTTGGCAACAGCCGCGTGTTCGCCGCCACAGCCTCCGCCATTTTCGGCAGATGATTGTGGGACACGCCAAACTGCGACAGCCCCCGCTCAATGCCGGCCTCAGCGATGAGCCGCTCCAGCGCATCGATCAAGCCGGCGGCCGTGGCCGGCGCGCCGATCACCGCGGCGAGCTCGCCATAAAGCGCCTCCGCCGCCGGTGCGTTGAACCGCAAAACTTCAGTCAGCACGACAGCGTTGGAGAGACCATGCGGGACATGGAACATTCCGCCCAGCGGATAGGCCATGGCGTGCACTGCGGCGACCGGCGCATTCGCGAACGCCTGACCAGCCAACATTGCGCCAACCAACATATCGCGCCGCGCATCCAGATCACCGCCCTCGGCCATCGCCCGAGGCAAAGCCGGAGCCAGCAGGCGCAAGGCGGACACCGCCGCAGCGTCCGATAGCGGGTTCTTCTTCAGCTTGGAGGTGTAGGCCTCAATCGCGTGCACCATGGCGTCAATGCCGGTGTAGGCCGTGATCGCCGGCGGCAGCCCCACCGTGAGCGCCGGGTCGAGCACAGCAAGATCGGGGATCAATATGGGATCGCTCACGCCCGCTTTGGTGTCCGCGCCGGTGGTGACCACGGCGACGGGCGTCACCTCAGACCCTGTGCCGGCGGTGGTGGGGATGAGCGCCAGCGGCAGCCGCGGCCCACGCACCTGCCCAACGCCATACATCTCCGCCAAGGGTTGGACACACGGCGGAACGCCCCGCACGACTTTGGCGGTGTCCATCGGGCTGCCGCCGCCAAAGCCGATGACGGCTTGTGCGCCCTGCGCGCGCGCCGCATCGGCGCCGGCCAGCATCACTGTGTCGGCGGGATCGGCCGTCACCGCATCAAAAATCGCGGTTTCAACGCCCGCCGCAGCAAAGCCATCCAACATCGCGTTGAGCAAGCCCAGCCCGCGTACGCCGGCGTCGGTGATGATCAGCACCCGCTCCAGCGGCCCGAACGCGTCGGCGCACAGCGTGGCCAGCGCGCCCGCAGCGCCTGTGGCCACGTGGATCCGCTCCACCGTGCGAAAGTCAAACCCTGTCACCCAACCCCACCCATCGCCCCAGTTTGCAACACGACCGCAGACCGGGCCAACTGGATCTGCTACCCTGTCTTAAGCCGCGACGGTCGCTCAGATGGGGGCGGGCGTCCACACCTCAAGCAGGGAAGACCCGCAATGATCGCCCGATTGGCTGTGTGTGTCGCGTTTGTGCTCGGTGGATGCGCGCTCTATGCGCCCACACCGTATCAGGAGTTGAACGATCAAGGCGGCTATGTCTCCGAATGGTGGTCGCCCAGATGGCTTTCGGTCCGCGTGGAGGGTAACGCCCACACCTCGCCCAAACGCGTGCGCGACTATGCGCTGTTGCAAGCCGCCGAGAAGGCGGACGAAGCGGGCTTCGCCTACTTCCACGAAGTCGATTGGCTCAATGGCCAAAAGGTCGAGCACCAAACCAGCTACATCTATGTCGCGCCCGTCAGGCATGGCGACACCGGGTCGACCATGCCGGTCTCGGTCGCAGTCAAGATGCCGACCGCGTCACTGACTGTCATCATGCACGAGACCTGGCCCGAGGACGTCGACCCGGCCAATGTCCACACCACCGCCGATATCCTCGCCGACTTGGCCGAGCGCTACAAACCGAGCGAGAGCCCGTAAAGACTGGCGCTAGCGGTCCCCGGCCTTACGCTCGACTGCGGCGATCCGCATCAGGATTTCAGCGACGGCGAGGAACAGTTCGGGCGGGATGATCTGATCCACCTCCACCGCGCCGTAAAGCGCCCGCGCCGTTGGCGGCTCTTCAACCACCGGCACGCCTTCAGCTTCGGCCACCTCACGGATGTTCAGCGCAATCAGATCAACGCCCTTGGCCACACATTGCGGCGCCGGCGTCACCCCAGGCTCATACTTCAGCGCCACGGCGTAGTGCGTCGGGTTGGTGATCACCACGGACGCCGTTTTCGTCGCCTGGATCATCCGGCGGCGCGCGCGATCGCGACGAATGCTGTCGAGCTTCGCTTTGATCTCCGGATTGCCCTCGGTCGACTTCATTTCGTCTTTGAGTTCCTGGCGCGTCATGCGCTGGTCCTGGCGGAATTTCTGCCGCCGCCAGAGCACGTCGAGCACGGTGATCACCGCCGTCACGATCAACACCGCCATCAGCACTTTGAGCGCGCTCGCCACCAATAGGCTGGGCGCATCAGCGACATCGACAGCCGCCGCCTCGCTCATGCGGTCGAGCTCGCCGCGAATCACCATCAAAGCTGCACCGCCCGCCGCCGCGATCTTGATCAGACCTTTGAGAAACTCCAGCAAGCTATCGGTGGAGAACAGCCGCTTTACGCCCTTGGCGAGCGAGATCCGATCCAGCTTGGCCTCAATGCGCGAAGGCGAGAGCACCACGGCGTTCTGCGCAAACGCCGCGCCTATGGCGGCGAGCGCAAACACCCCCAGCACCGGCGCCAGCGCCCACACCATCGCCCACGTCATTTGGGCGAACACAGCGCCCATGTCGCCCGCTTCGTTGGCGCGCACCTGATGGGCGTTCTCAACCAGACCCAATAAGGATTGACCGAGCGCATCCGCACCGTGCGGCGCATACAGAGCCGCAAGCAGGGCCCCGGCCGCCAGAATGAAGAACCCAGCGACTTCGCGCGAGTTCGGCGCTTCGCCTTTGCGCCGCGCTTCGCGCAGTTTGCGCTCGGTGGGTTCTTCGGTCTTATCCGACTGTTCCGGCTGGTCGCTCATCAGCTGAACGGCGCCTCAAGCCATGACCGCGCGGCCCCAGAGAACACCGTGAGCACCGATCCGATCACCAACGCGAACAGCCACAGCCCACCCAAAATCCCCGTCGGCATCACGATGAAGAACACTGGCAGCGACTGCATCAGCCGGTTCACCAGCCCCAGCGCGAAATACGCGATGAAACCGAGCAGCAAAAACGGCGCGCCCAATTGCACCCCGAGCGCAAACGCGCTGGCGAAGACCCGCGTGACGGCCTCGGCGCTGGCGCCAATGGCTGGGAACTGGCCGGCGGGAATGGCCGCATAGCTTTGGGCGATGGCGTCGATCGCCACGAGATGCAGGCCCGTAGCAAACCACATGGCCAACGCGCCGATGGTCATCCAGCTGGTGAGGACCGAGCCGCCATCGCCCATGCCGGGTGCGGCGAACACGTTGGACAGCGCCATGGACTGCCCCCCGATTTGCGCTGCGGTGCGCGCCGCCATGAACAAGATCCTCGCCCCCGCGCCGATCAACAGCCCCGCGAACAGCTCGGCCATGATGGCGAGCGTCATCGGGCCCGGGTGGTCAGGCGCGGCCGGCAGCCCCGGCGTCACAACGGCGATCGGCCAAGCCACCAGCAACACAAGGATGATCCGCACCCGGGCGGAGACGAACGTCTCGCCAACCCCCGGCATCACCATCAACGCCCCGCTCACCCGCGCCACCACGAGCAAGTAGGCGTAGATCTCCGCGCTCAGGAGCTCGGCCAGGGCGTTCTGCGCATCCATGCCGGCGAGCATAGTGCCGTCGCCCTTTCTGGGTGTTTGGCTCAGACCCGACAATTGTTTCAAACTCAAACGCAAACGCTGCCGCAGCGCTGACCCTTGATTTCGAGGGCCGGCCGGCCTCCAATTTGCCGATGTAAGCTGAGCCTGAGGAGTGCCCGCCCGTGACAACAGACCAGCCGAGCGAGGTTCCCCCGCGCCGCACTGCGTTCACCCGCTTCCTCGATACCGTGGAGCGTCTTGGCAATTTGCTGCCCCATCCGGTGACCCTGTTCGCCATTTTGGCCGTGGGCATTGTGCTGCTGTCGGGGCTCATGGGGCTGCTGGGCGTTGCGGTTGAGGATCCCCGACCGGCGGGCGCACGCGGCGTCGCCGACGACGGCATGATCCGCGCGGTCAGCCTGCTGAACGGCGACGGCTTGCGGCGAATTTTCACCAATTTGACCACCAATTTCACAGGCTTCGCCCCGCTCGGCGTCGTGCTGGTGGCCATGTTGGGCGTCGGCGTGGCCGAGCGCTCAGGATTGTTGTCCGCCGCGGTGCGCGCGCTGGTGTTGAACGCGCCGCGCCATGTGGTGACGGTGGCGATCGTCTTTGCAGGCATTGTGTCGAACACCGCCTCAGAGGTGGGCTATGTGGTGCTCATTCCTTTGGCCGGCGCGATTTTCTACGCCCTCGGCCGTCATCCGCTTGCCGGAATGGCCGCCGCATTCGCAGGCGTGTCGGGCGGGTACAGCGCCAACCTTTTGATTGGCGTGGTGGATCCGCTGCTTGCCGGCATCACCCAAGAGGCCGCCCGCCTCATCGATCCCGACTATGTCGTGGTGGCGACGGCGAACTGGTACTTCATGCTGGCCTCCACCTTTGTGATCACCATTGTCGGTTCACTGGTCAGCATTTTCATCGTCGAACCCAAGCTTGGCGCCTATGACTCCTCGCGAGCGGACGCGACCATCTTGGACGACCGGATGATGAAGCCGCTGGCGAAGGAGGAAAACAGGGGACTGCTCTACGCCGGACTGGCGTTGCTGGCGGTTCTGGGGGTGATGGCGCTGACCTTGGTTCCGGAGTGGGGGGTCCTGCGCAACCCAGAAACCGGCGATCGCATCAACTCCCCGTTCTTCTCAGGGTTTGTGGTGTGGATTCTCATCCTCTTCGTCGTCACAGGATACGCCTATGGCCGAGCCGTGGGCACGATGAAGACCGACCGCGACATCATCGACGCCATGGCCGCCGCCCTGTCATCGCTTGGGCTGTACATCGTTTTGGTGTTTTTCGCCGCTCAGTTCGTCGCGTTCTTCGGCTGGACCAATCTGGGCGCCATCAGCGCGGTCACAGGAGCCCAATTCCTCAAAGACACAGGGCTAACCGGCCCGGCGGTGTTTTTCCTCTTCATCCTCATGTGCGCGATCATCAATCTGTCGATTGGTTCCGCGTCCGCGCAGTGGGCCGTGACCGCGCCGATCTTCGTGCCCATGTTGATGCTGGTCGGTTACGCCCCTGAGGTCATCCAGGCCGCCTACCGCATTGGCGACAGCACCACCAACATCATCACGCCGATGATGAGCTATTTCGGACTGATCCTCGCCTGGGCGACGCGTTACGACAAAAATCTCGGCGTCGGCACGCTGATCGCGATGATGCTGCCGTATTCGATGGCGTTCATCGCCTTCTGGTCGGTGTTCTTCGCGATATGGACCTTCGTGCTCGGTCTTCCCGTCGGCCCCGGCTCCCCGACATACTTCACGCCGTAGGTCTGCCCGGTTGCGCGTTCTGGGTGAGATCGGGCGGCTCAGCGGCGTCAATCCCGCCTGCCTCGCGCTGTTGCGCAAGGTCACGGCCCATGTCCGACAACAGATCAAACAGCCCATTCGGATCGGCCCGGCGCATCTCCAAAGCGGCCAGCTCCAGGCCCTCAGCGATGACGACCTCGCGATCACGCCGCGCGAGCCCGTCGACGATTTGCGCCGCCGCCGCCTCAGCCGACATCGCGTTCTCAATGTTGACGTCCGAGCGTCCGCGCGCCGCCCCGCTGGCCGTGAGCGAGTTTTGCGCGATGCCCGTCTTCACCGATCCCGGTAAAATCACCGTCACGTCAACGCCATAGGCGCGCTCCACCTCCGCCCGCAGCGCTTCGAAATACCCGCAAGCGGCGAACTTCGCCCCGCAATATCCCGTGCGGATGGGCGCGCCGACCCGCCCGGCGACAGAGCTGACAATCGCGATATGCCCCGAGCCGCGCGCCGCCATGGACGGCAGCACCAATTGCGTCAGGCGCACGGGCGCAAAATAGTCCACCTCCATCAGCTCGCGATACACCGCGAAGTCGGTGTCGAGCGCCAAGCTGCGCTGGCTGATCCCGGCATTGTTGATCAGCACATCCACCCCGCCGCGCCAGTCGAGCGCGGTGGCCGCGGCGGCCTCCATCGCGGGATAATCGGTGATGTTGAACGGCAGAACGAGCGCGGGACGGGTCAGCTCTCCGGCGACCGCGTCCAACGCATCACGCCGCCGGCCCGATGCAATGACCGACGCCCCGCGCGCATCCAGAGCCTTCGCCATCGCCGCGCCGAGACCGGACGAGGCGCCCGTCACCCACACCACTTTGCCCTGAAAGTCAGTCATCCGCCGGTCCTCCGCGTGCATGGCTTGTCCACCGCCGGATCTCACCACACGCGTGCGAACAGCGCCAATCTCGAACGTCCGGGTGTGTCGATTGCCCCGCACAACTGTGTCGGTTATTCACGATGTTATGGGTGATCGCGCAGGGGGACGGCGTGGGCGATATCTTTGATGCTGCGCGCAGGGCGTTGATCCCGTTCTTGGGCGAACACGCGGCGGCGGGTCTGATCCTGCTTGGGATCGTGGCTGGGGTGATCGGGTGGTACTTCCACTCCATTCGCTTGCAGTCCGGTAGGGCCTTCGTGGACGATAACGACCATGTCCGGGTGCTGCGCGAGAACTACAAGCACTGGCGCGAGGGCTTGGTGGGGGGCGGCGGCGTGGCCCGGCTCTACAGCGGCCTGTTGGACGGCGCGCTCAACGCGCTCGACCGGTTTTTCGGCGACGCCGACCGCAGCCCCCGCTATTGGACCGGCCCGGCGCTCGACCGCTGTTTGGGCCTGGCCGTCGTCTATCCCATCCTGACACTGCTGGTGATTTGGTATCTGACCGGCATCACCGGCCCGGTGGAAGCCGCACTTGGCCTTCCCGCCGACACAGAGCCCTGGCAACGCGCCGTCAGCGCCGTCTTCGTCATCCTCTTTCTCGGCGCTCTTTTTTGGTTGGGCTTTCCGCCGACGCGTCATCGCACGCTAATTTGGCGCCTGATACGCGTTGCGGCATTCGCAGTCGCATTCGCAGGCACAGGCGCAGTCGCAGTCGCATTCGCAGAC
>CAZADA010000014.1:0-37614 GCA_964483775.1 uncultured Caulobacterales bacterium | reverse complement strand
GATCGGACGCCTTCTAATTCAGCGCGCGCCGCGCCGCGCCAGCGCTACGCCGTTGGGCGTCTCCGGCGCTCGCCTCGGGCTGGCGGGGCTTTCGGCGAGAGGCGCTCTCGTGTATCTCGCCAGCGGCGGAGTGGGGGCGGCGACACACGCTCGCCGGCGGCGCGCCGTACCAGGAGCGGCTCGCTCGCGCACCGACGGTGGCGCAATTCGGCGCGATGACGATCCAGCAGGGCTTTGATCCAGACCCGCGGGTTGTTGATGTGACGGCGACCGGCGAGTTCAGCGCCGAGTCCTTGCCGGGCGGGTGTTTCGGACTGGTCACCGCGCGTCCGCAATATGCGGTGAACTATGCCGGCGGCGCTGCGCCGCTCTATTTGGCGGCCACCTCCTCTGCCGATGCGGTGATGGTGGTCAACACGCCGGACGGGCGCTGGTTGTGCGATGATGACAGCGCCGGGCAACTGAACCCTGGACTGATGATCACGGGACCGGCGGCAGGGCGTTACGACATTTGGGTCGGCGTTTACAACGAGTCCGAGGCCCCCGCACAGCTCACCATCTCCAGCAGGGCTTTTGACGGCGCCGGCGGTGCAGATGTGGCCGAACCGCCCTTCCAGGATCCCATTGCGCCTCAGCTACGGCCCGTCGCCGGCGGCGACCTCAATCCCAACGCCCCGCCTTCGGACGGGACCAGCACCCTCACGGCCGGCTTTGCCGATGACCCGCGCACATCGCCAGTGACCGCCGGAGGGCCGGTTGACGCCGAGAACCTCGGTGGGTTGTGCGTCGGCTGGGTTAGCGCCGCGCCGCAACACGTGCTGACGTATGAGGCCAACAACACCTTCGACCTGTTCTTGTCGGCGGAAGCTGATGAGGGCCAGGACCTGGTGATGGTTGTGCAAACACCCAATGGCGAGTTTTTGTGTAACGATGATCGCGGCGACGTGGATTATGCTGAGGGCGCTGGATACTTCCCCGGACTGCAAATCAGCGATCCTGAGGCAGGCGACTACACGATTTGGGTGGGGACGTATGACCAAGGCGCGACCATCGCGGCTCAGTTGAACATGTCGGAAGTCAGGTTCTTTCCCTAGCCGCTTACCGGCTGATCGTCTGGGCGTGGCGGCTGAGGCGGGCGTGTTGGACCGGTGTGGCGTGGGCTGCTGTTGCGGCTGGCGATAGAGGACTGTGACAACTAAGAGCGTTGAGAGGCTTGGGCATGACCGATCTTTTCATCAGTTACAAGAAAGAACGCCGCGCACACGCTGAGCGCCTGGCCGCCGTCATCGAAGCCTACGGCTTTACGGTGTGGTGGGACTACGGCCTGGTGGTCGGGCCAGACTTTCGCGCACAGATTGAATCGAACCTCGACGCCGCCAACGCCGTGGTCGTGTTGTGGTGCAGCGGCTCGATCAAATCGCGTTTTGTGCGCAGTGAAGCCGGGCGGGCCGATCGGCGAAACAAACTCGTTGAGGCGCTGCTGGAAAACGTGGAGCCGCCGGTCGGTTTTGGGGAAAGCCAGGCCGCCGCGCTGATCGGCTGGGACGGCGATCCCCGCGCGCCTATGATCGAAGGCCTGATCACGGCGCTGGAAACCAAGATCGGGCGTCCAGCGACGCCTAAGGACAACGTGCTGCGTCTTTTGTCCAGCCTGCCCAAGCTGCCGGCCATTCATCCGATCCGCAAAGTCGCAGCGGATGAAGCCATTCCCGATGAGCGTGTGGCCGCCGCGGCTCCAGGTCGGCCCGCGCGCGCGCCCAAAACGTCCTCACGCCGGACGTCCGGACTGGGCGGGCTGCTCGCCTGGACGGTGGGTGGGCTCGTGCTGATGGGAGGCGCGGCTTATGGGCTGATCTATTATGGCTATATCGATGAAACGCGGCTGAGGTTTTGGGAGACCAACGACAAAGCGGACGAGGACGAGCCGCCGACCACGGTGCGTCTGAGCCTGTCCAGCGGCTTTGTACCCGATCCCCATGAGGTGCGTGTCCAGGCCGGGGGGCGGTCCAGCGCAGCGGAGCGATGGCCCAATTCCAATTGCGATGGTTGGACACCGAGGCAACCGAGCTTGGAACTGCGCTATGAGAGCCTTGAGTTTCCCCTCTACATCTCGGCCCGCGCGCTCCGGGCCGACACAACCTTGGTCGTGCGGACGCCTTATGGCGAGGTGTTGTGCGACGATGATGGCGGCAGCGGCGACGCTGACTCTGGCGTGCTGATCGAGAACCCTAGTGATGGCCGCTATGAGATTTGGGTTGGCGACTATGATCGACGATCAACTCGCGAAGCGACGGTGTACATCTCCGAGTATGGCTTTGGCTCGACGCCTCGCGAACCGATTGGCGCGAACTGACCGACGCTCCTTGGCCGACGCTCCTTGGCCTCAGCTCCTTGGCCGACGCCCGGCCGGGTCCGCACATGGCCGAGCGAGTTAGTCCTTCAACGCATTGACAATGGCGCCGACCAGAGCGTCCTTCTTTCGCTCACGCGGGGGTAAGTCGTCGTAGGGAACCATCATGGGATGGGTTTTGGCGGTTTCGTCCTTCACCGGGCCGTGTCGCCAGCCGGCGGTGCGCTTTTCTTCCATCCACTGGTCGTGTTGGGCCGACCCATCCGCGTCTGGGTTCTTCAAACGAAAGGCCACCGCTTCGCGCGTCGACACGCGCATCCAATCGGGCGCGACGTTCCAACCGGGAATGTCCATCTTGCCATGGAGCGCGGACCACACCCTAAGGGCCTCGTGGACCACGCGCGCCAGTGTCTCAATGTGGCCGTCAGACTGTGTCGGCGTGGTCATGGCGCCCCCTGTTGATGTCGAGTGACTGCGCGTCGCCTCGGGTCCGGCGGACTGTGCGCCGCGCCCGTTGGTCTTTTGCTAGCCCGAGACGGGCAGAGCAACAATTCCCTGGCCGCAGCGGGGGTCGCCCAGCCGGGGGCTGTGCGGTAACCTTCGGCGCTCTGAAAGCCTGCGCCGCCAAGGTCCCTGCCAAAATTGCTGCGGTTTCCTCGCCTTACTGGAGTCCAGTGTTTTTGGCATTGACGGTGGCCGAAAATGAAATTGACTCCGATTGCAGTTTCGCAACGATGTCGGTCATTGGGGGGGTCGGATCGTCAATTCTGGCAAAACTTGGCCTCAAATTTGCTCTTTGTCGGGTCACAGCACGCCGACAGGCGCGGTTTCATTCGATGGTTGACCCGATGGTCACCACCTAAGGGGTATGGTTATGGCTAAGCAAAATGCGTTTAATCCTGCGGAGCTAACCGACGGCGTGCAGACGCTGTTCGAGAAGTGGTTCACCGGCCAGTCGGCCTGGTGGGGCGCCATCGAGTCGGCGTTCAACGACAACGCACTGGGTAGCCGCCAGCTGTTCGGCGACACCCGCTTGGGCGAGGCTGACGGGGACATCGTGACCTTGAACATTCGCGGCACCGCGAAGCTGTTCGAAAAAGGCGTTCTTGAGTTCCAAGGCGACATGATTGGCGGCGAGACGCTCAACACGGCGGACAATGTCGAGTTCTTGGGCAAGGCCAACGACAACTACGTCTCGACTGGCCCGGTTATTCTGACAGGAGGCCGCGGCCGAGACGAGCTGTATGGCAGCCACTATGACGACATCATCGCTGGCAATCGAGGCAAAGATAGTATCTACGCCGGTAACGGCAACGATTTTGTCAAAGGCGGCGCGGGCAAAGACTACATCTTGGGCGGCCGCGGTAATGACATGCTGAACGGCGACTATTCCGACAGCGCCAAACACAACGCTCGTCAAGGCGACAAGAAATGGGACGACTACATTGACGGTGAAGAAGGCGATGACATCGTCCTCGGCAACCAGGGCAATGACACCATCATTGGCGGTGAAGGCGACGACTATCTGGACGGTGGCCTGGGCAATGACATCATGATCGGCGGCGTCAAAGGCGCACCTTTCGATGGCCCCGGCAATACCCAAGACCGCAACACCTTTGTTGTGGGGCAAGGCAATGACACGGTCGTCGACTTTGACATCAGTTCGGGCGACGAGGTGACCTACGACACGTTGAAGTTCAACTTTGACGGTGTTGACTATGAGCTGAGCACCACTTGGGATTTCCTGGACTTCATCAAAGTCATCGAAACGGATGGCGATCGCCGCACCGACGCCATCGTTGATGAATACGATTTGATTTTGGTGTTCGCCCGCGAAGACAATGGCGGCGTTGACGGCGCGATCACCGACTCGGTGCGCTTGAAAGATGTGTTGTCGACGGACGATCTGAACGAAGATGACTTCTTCAACTTTGACTCGTTGACGCCGAGCGACGAGTTCCTCTAGGCGCGCTGCGCTTTTCGAACACGTACCGTCAGGGGCGTACACGCTGTGTGCGCCCCTGCTTGTGTCGTCGCAACGCATTGGCGAGCAACGCACGGCCGGCCAACGCTGGACACTCCGCCAGCGGTCGGGATGGTCGGCGCTCCATACGGCTGACGTTGCCGTCGCCTCTCCGCAGTAGCGCCCAACGTTCACCGTTGCCCGCCTTGTCCGATCGCAAAAGCGCTTGCGTTCGGGCCGGCGCGCGTGATGTTAAATACCGTCAGGGCGGTTAGCTCAGCTGGGAGAGCATCTGGTTTACACCCAGAGGGTCGGCGGTTCGATCCCGTCACCGCCCACCAAGGTTTTCAGGAGGTTATGGCGACCAGGCCCACGGAATTTGGCGCCGGTTGCCGAGAATACGGCGGGCCCGACGCCGTTATGGGCCTGACTGGGGCTCAAGCCTCGCCACGCCAAGATCGCTTTCGCGCGCGAGCAGCTGAGCGTAGAGGATCTCGCTCTCATCCGGCGACAAGGCGAACCCCCAACCCTCAAAGGCGGGCGGCAGGGTGAGCACATCGATGATGGAACGATCCTGTTCGCGCCATTTGGAGAGCACCGGGTCTTGATCCTGACGTCGACGGACAAAGTAGACGCCGTCAGAGGCGACCACCCAGTTGGCGCCGTCGCGGCGATCAAGGTCGGCGATCATACGTTCTGCGGTGAGCGGCGCGTCTTCGGCGCTCCAATCAGCGCGCGGGGTGCGCCACAGGCCGTGTTGGTCGGGTTTGCTGAACCACATCCACGCCCCGTCCAGCGACTCGGCCGGATTGGCGCTGGACTCCGTGGTCACCTGCACGGCTGGTCCGCCGGCGACGGGCTGGGCGAACACGCGGCCGATCCCGTCGTGTTGGCGCTCAAAGTAGATCCACTGGCTGTCGCGCGACCAGGACGGATTGCGGGCGCCCTGCCCTGCGCTGGTGATCGCCTGCGCCGTCCCGCCCTCAGGTGCAATGACAAATAGGTTTGTGCGCCCTTGTGGGCTGGCGTCAAACGCGATCCATTGACCATCGGGGGACCACGCCGGATGGTCGATGAACGCGCCGCCTAGGTCTGCGATCTCAACCGCGTTGTCTCCGTCCCGGTCGCTGATCCATAGGCCATGCGCACCGGCGCGGTTTGATGTGAAGACGATGCGCTTCCCGCCCGGCTCGAAGCTGGGATGGGAGTCCCACCGCGTCGAAACGCCAAGAGGCTCGACATTGGTTGGGGTCGCAGCGTTCAGGTCGAGGACGCGCAATTGCGCCTGGTGGGTCCAGCGTTCAAAGACAACCGCGTCCACGCCTGGTATTGTGGCGGGCCGCTGCACGTCCTCGCCGCCCAATCCCACAAGCTGGGGTTGGCCGCCATCGGCGCTGACCGACCAAACGCGGTACATCCCATCCCTGGTGGAAGGGAACATGATCCGTTGATGGTCCGACGGCCCCCACGCGATCCCATTGACTTTGCGGTTGTCGAAGGTCAGGCGGCGCACGGCATCGCCGTTTGAGGATGTGATGAACACATCCTTGGTCACTTCGTTATCGGCGCGCACAAACGCGATGGCGCGCCCGTCGGCGGCGAAGCGTGGATCGATGTCGCCCAGCGTGCCTGGCGTGGGCTGCGTGAGGACATGACGTTCGCCGGTGTGCAATGACATCTGGATCAAGCGGTATGGCGCCAAGGCGGACTCGCGCGCGGCGTACACCACCACTTGACCGTCGGGCGTCAGACTCATGCCGCGCACACTGGCGGCGCTGGAGTCGCTGGCGATGCGCCGGGCCGGGCCGCCAATGGATGAGATCCGCATAAAGTCGGTTCCCAACGCCCCCGTGCGGGCGAAGGTGATCTCCCCGCCATCAGGCGACCACACCGGATAGCGCCCACTCTGGAGATTTTCGGTCAAACGCAGCTGGGCTTGGCTGTCCAGGGTCTTGATGTAGAGGTCGAAGCTGTCGCCCGCACCGCCATTCCAGGCGAACGCCACCCGGGTTCCGTCTGGAGACAAGGCGGGGTCCACTTCTTGTCCCACCAGGCTGGTCAAGGGGAGCACTTGGCCAAAGGCCGCCCCGGCGGAAGGCGCGACCACGACCTCGTCGCCTTGCCCCGGTCGCATGATGAGTGCGGTCACGACCGTCGCGAACCCGACCACAAGGGCGAGCCCCGCTAGGGCGACCCGCTTGGGGGCAAATTGCGTCAAGGCGGCGAGTTTGGCGCTCCAAGGGGACGACAAGTCCTGCGGTGGGCGCTCGACCAGCGCAGCGACTGTCACTGGCGCAATGGCCGCGACCAAGCGGTAACCGGTCTTTCGTATGGTCTCGATATAGCGGGGCTCGCCAGCGTCATCGCCAAAGATCTTCCGCAGCTCGGAAATGGCGCGATTGAGCAGATAATCGTCGCCGCCCGTGTCGCCCCACACAGCATCGAGAAACTGACCGCGCGTCACCACGCCGCCAGGCCGGGTGGCCAAGAGCTGCAGCACCCGCATGATTTTTGGCTCGACCTGGGTGGTGTGTCCCCCGACGCTGATCCGGTTGAGCGAGGGCTGAATCAACGCCTCGCCAAGCCGAAAATCCGTCGCGCCCGCCGCCCGCCCCACGGCGTCTTCATGATTAAGCGATGGGGCCTGCTCCGCCATCCTGGCCTCCGCTGCGGTGTTCTCCGCGGTGTTCTCGACGCCGATGGAAGGCGCAGTTGGTTCGAAAATCAACGGACTTCAGCGTCCCATAGCAAAACTCTATCTTTCCTCCATCCACTTTCGCACCGCCGGAGTCCCTGCTAGCGGTCACTGCAACGAGGGTGTCCATCATGGTTGTTCGCAGCGCACGCATGTTCGCACGCTTGGGCGTTTTGGCGACGCTGGCTGTGCTCTGTGGATGGGCCGGTCAGCCGAACGCCCTGGCGCAGGACCGGTTGCCCAACCCCGAAACGCTTTATGCGCGCAACTGCGCCTCGTGCCATGGCCTTGAACTGCAAGGTTCAGGTCTTGGCCCTGCGCTCAACACCCAGACCTACCGGTATGGCGGTGCGGCGGACGATTTGCGGCGGATCATCGCCAATGGCGTGATCGCGCGCGGCATGCCGGGTTTCGCCGCCACGCTGTCGGCCGAAGAGATCGACGCTCTCGTAGCCTGGCTGCCCGTGCGCACGCCGCAACAGGCCTCCACCGACGTTCAAGATGCAGCTGACGGCGGCGGGTCGAACGGTGCGCGCTTGGACGACATCACCGAAACGCTCGACTACGCTATCCGGTCTGAGGTTTGGGTCGACGGCTTGGACACGGTCTGGGCGCTCGCTTTCATCGATGACGACACCGCTCTGGCGACGGAACGCCCTGGCCGGCTCAGAGTCATCGAAAGCGGCGTGTTGGTCGATGAACCGGTGGCGGGCACGCCGCCAGTCCTTCAATCGACCCATGAGTGGAACCAGGGCGGCCTGCTCGATGTCGCCATCGATCCCGACTATGCCGACACGGGATGGGTCTATCTGTCGTTTGCCGACCCACGCCCCGCTCGCACATCGGGGGGCGAGCCCGTCGCCATGACGCGTGTGGTGCGCGGGCGCATCCGCGACAACCAATGGGTCGATCAGGAAACCGTCTTTGAAGCCGAGGCTGCGGCGTATTCTGACCTGCCCTGGCACTTTGGCGGGCGCATGGCCATTGACCAAGACGGTTATCTCTATGTCGCCGTCGGCGACCGTGGGGCCCGTGAGACAGCGCGAGAAACGGCCCTGCCCCATGGAAAAATCCACCGGGTGGCGCGCGACGGGACGATCCCGTCCGACAACCCGTTCGTGGGCGTGGACGGTGCGTTGCCCACCACCTTCACTCAGGGCAATCGCAACCCGCAGGGCCTTGCCGTCCACCCTGAGACCGGCGTGCTGTGGCAGACTGAGCATGGTCCGCGCGGGGGTGACGAACTCAACATCCTGCGGTCCGGCGCCGACTATGGCTGGCCAGTGATTTCCCACGGCATCAATTACGACGGCACTGTGCTCACTCCCGACACCCACGCGCCGGGCATGGAGCAACCGGTGTACTTTTGGCGACCATCCATCGGCCTCTCGGGCCTTGCGGTTTATCAGGGCGCGCAGTTCCCGCTTTGGCAAGGCAAACTGCTCGTCACCTCGCTCGGGCGGCGTGATCTGCGTCTGCTCACCATCGAGGATGAGCGGGTGATGCACGAAGAGATTGTCTACCAGTCCGAGGGACGGCCTTACGAACCGGTGGTCGGCCCCGACGGGGCGATTTACCTCGTCACCTCCGATCCGGGTCAGATTGTGCGCCTGTCCGCCGAAGACGAGCGACGTCAGTGACGTCGTCGCCGAGCCATCAACTCCATCAATGCGAGGACACACACGTGACACGATACATTATGGCTGTGACAAGTCTGGCCGCGGCTCTCTTCACGCACGGCTTGGCGCACGCCCAACAGATGCGCCCCATACTGGACCACGCAGCCGCCGAGGCTATTGGCGACCATTGCTTGGCGAGCGCTCGCGAAGCCGGTGTGCGGATCGCCATTGCGATTTATGACCATGGCGGCGTGATGGTGATGTTCGATCGAATGGACGGCGCCTCGACTGGGGCGGTTGACGCCGCCCATTGGAAGGGTCGATCAGCCGCGATCTGGCAGTTTTCCACCGTGGACACCGCGTCGTGGGATCCCACGGTTCCCAATCTGGCGAGGGTCGAGGGCGGCGTGACGATCTTTAACGAGAATGGGTTCGCGCTCGGCGGGGTCGGGGTGTCCGGTGCGTCGAGCACGTTCGACGCCGCCTGCGCGGCCGAAGCCATTCGCGCGGCCGGGCTGCGTGATCACGGGCCGCTATAGCCCGCTCAGCCCACGCCCTGCCCAGCGCGTATCGGGGCGGGGGGTGGCCGGTTGGTTCAACTGGCAGTCTGTCAGCGCCTCCCGCCTGAGCGACTAGGGCGCGGCGCGACAACCCGCCGCGGAGGGCCGAACACCCACGATGTCAGCATTTCGGGTCGACACGGTGATGCGCGTGGCGTGCTCTTCTTGGGCGGCGGCGGACACGTCCCCATCCGCGAGCACGTAAACATCATGGGCGTCATCGGCCAAGCCGCTAGGCAGAACGACAATGCTGGGCTCGGGGCTGCACAGCGAACCTCTGTCTGCAAGAAAACTCAGCGCGGCCAAGCGGGCTGAAAACGCTGCGGTTTGCTCGGCGCTAAGGGGGCGAGGGTGAGGGTCCAGCGACCAACTCCTTGGGCCGATCTCGTTGCTTGGAAACGAGACAGCGAAGCACTGGGCCGGATCGTCTTGGTCATGAACGCACACAGCGGTTACCGTCGTGGCGCCGTTGCTGTCTTTTGTGAGTGAAGCACGCACATCTTCCAAGACTTCGTCGGTCGCGTTCCTTTGCATCACGGACTCGGCAATCTGCGACGCGCGATGGTGATGTTGGATTGCCCGACCTCGTTGAACACTCTGCTCTGGCGAATACGGTCCCAAATCTGGCGGGGACGCTTCATAAGCGCCCGCCGGTTCGTTGGGATCGGCTGCGCCGGCGTCGGTCCGCGCGGCATCCCGTATTCCCAGCGACGGCAACACGCTACACGCTCCCAAGACCAACACGGCGGAAACCAAACCAAACGCTCGAAACTTCATGACGTCCTCCTCCAAACCCCAACACGATCTAGCTAAAGTCACTGGCTGTATTCAACCCGATCCTTTGCCTTAAGGCCGCTCAACACCGTCCGTTCAGACTGTTCGCCTTGGGCGTCCACCCAGATACAGCAGGGCGAGCGCCACAAGACCTGGCAAAGCTTGAGTGATGAAAATGCTGGGCTTGACAGTCAGGGCTGCAAACACGCCTGCGACGACCACACAGGCCAGAAAGAAGGTGAGAACATCGCGCCTCTGGCTCAACAGACCCCAAGCCAACCCGGCGGCGAGAAAGCCATTGTAAAGCCCCTGCTGCATGGCCAACAGTTTAGAGCTTGCCGACACTTCCGGCGTCATATTGAAGATCGACCGCCCAACCGGATGATCCCAGAAAAACATTTCAAGGATCAAGAAGCCAACATGCAGCAGCGCAACCGCCGCGCAGGCGACAAAGGCGACTCTCGAGATCTTTAGCATCATGTATCGCCCTTCTCGCGGGCCGGGCCGCGTGTCCAACCCAGCCAATGTGCAACCGTGCAGCTACCGGTCCGCCAAAAACTGGGCCAATTCTTGCGCAGATACAAATGCATTGCGGCAGAACGCTGACAGAGCGAATGGACAAAGTTTTTGGACGGATCTGTCGGGCCATCCACCCCTCGGCGACGGGGGCGTCAGTCGGGTGTTTGCAGCGCTTCGCGCGCGAAAAATCCAAGACCACTGCCAGTGATTTGCCCCAGCGCGGTGACGCTTCCATCCTCACCAAGCTGGAGCACGCCGATCTCACCTTCGGTCAGCCGGAGACCGCTGACGCGAAAGATGTTTCCGCCATGACTGACCAAGGCGATGTTCGTCTCCGGCAGCCCCGGGGCAAGCTCCCCGAGCAGCGCGCGCACTTCGGCCTCCGCAACATCAAGGTTTCGTTCGCCATCGGGGTCATGGTGCATAAGCCGGGTATCAAGCTCATAGTCGACGCCGAACATGTAACGCGCGGTCTCAGCGCTGCGGCACATGGGACTGGTGATCACCCGGCCGACATCAATTTCGAGCGCGCGCAGTGAAAACCCGGTTTCCTGGGAACCGGCCACGCCCGCCAGGGAGAGGTTGCGCTGAGCCCGGCATTCGCCGGGCGGCCGGCTGTAATCATCGCGTCGTGAAGGCACTTCGGTGCGCTCATGGCGGATCAAGAGGACGTAGCCGCCCTCTTTGAGGCGCTCCACCAACTCACCGCTGGTCAGTTGCTCGTCAGCGTTCTGGGCGTGCGTGGGCGCCGCCCATGTCACGAGCATGAGCGCGCTGAGCGCCACCACGCCAAGTGAACCGTTGGAGACGGACAGCCACTTCATCTTGGATTCCCCCGCGCTTGCGCGTCCTGGCTACTCGGCTTCGTCGCGCAACAGGGCGTCCATGAAGCGCACGCCCCAGCCGGCGTGTCCGATCGGGGCGGTCGGCGTGGCCTGATCGCGCCAGTCGACGCCAGCGATGTCCAAGTGCACCCAAGGCAGATCCTCGGCGATGAAGGTCCCGACCACCGCCGCGCCAATCGACGCGCCGGGCGCGCCGCCAATGTTCTTGATGTCCGCGATCCGGCTGTCGATCTGGCGGAAATGGTTGGGATGCAGCGGCAGAGGCCAGACATCCTCACCAGAGGCTGCGCCGATCTCCATCATCGCCAGGCTCAACTCCATCTCGCGGGTGATCACCACGGCGTACTCGTCGCCGACAGCGCGCGCGGCTGAGCCGGTCAATGTGGCGATGTTCAACAGCATGCGCGGCTCAAACTCGGTTTGGGCGTAGTGCACCGCGTCGAGCAGCAGCAGGCGTCCCTCCGCGTCAGTGTTGAGCACCTCAACCGTCTTGCCCGACATGGAGGTGAGCACATCGCCGGGGCGGATCGCATCTTGAGACGGCATGTTCTCCGCGAGCGGCATCAGGCCCACGACGTTGACATTTTCACCGCGTTTGGCTGCGGCGAGCACGGTCCCGGCCACGGCCGCAGCGCCCGACAAGTCGGACTTCATGTACCACATGTTCTCGCTGGGCTTGATGGAGATGCCGCCGGTGTCGAAGGTCACGCCCTTGCCGACAAGTGCGATGGGCGCATCGCCGGACGCGCCGCCATTGTATTCAACGATCATCAGACGCGGATCATGGATGGAGCCCACGCCAACGCCCATCAGGGCGCCCATGCCGCGCTCGCGGATGGCGTCGGCATCGAGCACGGTGATGCTCACATTGTCGACGCCCGTAAAAGCTTCTTCAACGTGCTCCACAAAACGTTGCGGCCAGAGCGTGTTGCCCGGCTCCATGCCCAGATCGCGCGTCAAGGTCACACCCTCGGCGAGATGGGCGAGGTCGTTTTCGAAGATGGCCGCGTCATCGCCGCCGGCTCCGACCAACCGCACGTCGCCGTCGTCAACGGCGTCGCTCTCAGTGTGGTAGGTGGTGAAGCTATAGTCTCCCAAGGCGTAGCCAAGCGCCACGTGCGCGCCCGCCCCGTCAACCGTCCCTACGAGACCATCGATGACGAGGCTGAGGCCGTCTTCATCGTCTTCCGCCATGGCCGCGTGACCGCCCAGATCGTGCAAGCGGCGCGCGGTCAGCTCTTCCTCGCCCGCGCCAATCAGCACGACGTTCCGGAAGGGCGCAACCGCCGGCAGCGTCAATGTTTCACCGAACGCGCCGGAGAACGCCGTCACCTCAATCGCTGCAGCTATGCGGCCGCCTGTTGTGTCATCCAGCGCTTGACCCAAAGCGCTCAGCTCGCCGCCGGCGCTCACATAGACCACCACTCTGCCGTCGGCCGGGAGCTGGTCCTGGCTGAAGCTGAAGTCCTGGGCTGCAGCTGACGTCAGCGCCGCCGCGCTGAATGCGGTTCCCGCGATTAAGGCCTGTGACAACGACATAGATGCGCCTCCCCGATGGTTATCATTGGTTAGGCATTTAGGAATTGGCGTTGGGATGTCGATGCCACGTCGGCATCTTCGGCGCGCTCAGATGAATGTCGGTTGCGCCGCCGCTTGCACGGTGTAGGGGTTGGACGAGGCTCGGTAGAGCGCGACGCGGTGATCAAACAGATCTCGGCTGAAACCCGTCTGTGACGCAGGCGATGGCAGCGGCGGGTTCATTGACTTAGCGTAACGCAAGTCGCTCAAGTCATCGCGCTGAGCGTAGAGCGGCGGCAAGAAGTTCTCAAACACTCCGACCTCAATGGCGTTGTGAGTGTGCCAAGCCTTGAAGAATTCCGGGGAGAAATGGTGAGTGATGCGCGTGTTGATCGCCTTGGACACTGGATCACCGCCGCTCAAGCCAATGACGATCTCATAGTGATAGTGCGCGCCGACATGCTCGCCATTTTCAACCACGTCTTTGAAGTGGATGCGCAGGGCCATCACTTTGCCCAAGAGCGGGATCTCTCGCCCCATCGCCCAACCATCCGCGCCGACATAGAAGATCTTGAGTTTGTTATCGACTTTGTAGGTCCAGCCATACGTCTCGTATTGCATCGCCTCGCGGATATGGATGCTGGAGCCCGCACGCGGGGCGCCATCCGGTCCAAGGTTACCTAAGAGCGTTGCGTCGACATGATCGGAAGGGTGCCACAGCAGATAGCCCGGAACGACTTGGCGCTCAAACCCCTCAATGTCGTCAAGACGCACGCGCAGATTGGGGAAATGCAGGAACCACCAGTGCAGCATCTCAGCCGAGCAACCGCGCAGCAATGCGTGGTTGAGCACGACCCAAAACTGTCCGTTCGGCCGTTGTTCGATGGTGAAATGGGTCGACGAGTTGGGCTTCAGGTCCCAGCCGAAGTCCCGCGCGCGTGGCATGATGGGATCGGTCACCGGTTCATCTCTCCCGCCCTGCGCGTTGGTCAGCTCTGCTCGTCGTCGCGCCAGTTGGCGTCATAATGGGATCCGTCGCAGAAGGGCTTGTTCTTGGAGCGTCCGCAGCGGCATAGCACATATTTGGCGCGGCTCGCTCCCACACCGTTGAACTCAGCGTCAAGCGGAACGTTGCGGACGTGGTAGGGCCCGTGTTGCTCCACCGTGATGTCGACATCGCCGGTGGTCAGATGTTGGGGCTGTTGATCGCCAACCGCCACGCGCAACGCGCCCGAAGGGCACGCGGCAACAGCGTTCAAGATGGTGGTCATCGAACCGTTGGACGGCTGGACCCAGGGCCGCTGTCCCGGCTTGAACACCTCGCCCGCTAAGCGTTGGCATTCAGCGGCGTGCGAACACAGCACCGGCGTGTAGGCGACGGTGAGGTTTTGTTCCTCGACCACGCCGTCATACCGATTGTCGGTATTGCGCAGACCGGAAGGGTCCGGCGCGCTCGAGAACCCAATCGCCACATGCGATCCATCGCAAAACGGCTTGGTCTTAGAGGCCCCGCAGCGGCACAGCGCCGCCATATCGCCGGTTTCGATCGCCCGCCCTTCATGATCCTTCAACGCGGGAGGCGCGGTGACCAAGACAGGTCCATCGACAGCGAAGGTGATCTTGGTGTCTTTGGTCACTACGGCGCTCCCCTCGTCAGCAACACTGGTCGTCCGCCAGCGCGTGTTTACTCCAGGACAAACGATTGGTCCGAGAACTTCAACTGAATTGTCGTCGAGCCCTCGTTGATGTTCCACTTGTATAGGTCGAAGGTCCGCGCCCCCGAGGAGTGCGCAGGGTCGCGCTCGGCGATTGCGCGCGCGTGCTCGAACGAGTTGGCGCGGATCACGATGATGCCAAGGCCGCCAGCATCGTCAGTACCCTCAGGGGTGATCTGTCCGCCCATCACCATGATGCCGCCGTCCTCAATCAAGTGAACAAAGTCCATGTGGTTGGGCAAAATCTCCACCACTTCTTCGAAAGACCCGGTGGGCCGTGTGATGTAGAAGTAGAGCTCTGCGCCCATCCCGGTGTCATATTGTCCGGCGATATCAATCAGGTCTTGGCCTGTTGGATCCTCTTGGGCGTATGCTGTGGCCCCAAAGACTGCGCCCCAAGATAAGGCGGCCATCGCGGTTGCTTTTTTGAAAGTCTTCATGTCATTCCCCGTTTTCATTGAGATGTGTGACGTCATGACTGCTCGGCTCCCCAGCCCGGACACTCGTCGCGGATGTTGGCGTGAAGAACCGACGCTCCACGCGGTCCGCCTCGCCCCGGTCATCGTCGGGCGCGCGGTCGAACACCCCCGTCGGTCGGTTGCCCGCGAGATCTTCCAACATGGGATCCACCGCGATGGCGTAGGTCGCCTCGCGCCATGGCTCGGCCGGCGTGAACACCCAGTGCGTGTCCTCGTTGGTCAGGTCGATTGCGCCGCCGACTGAACCGCCGGATTCGTCTTGCACCCGCACCCGATAGGCCAGCGAAAGATGATCGTAGGCGCCATCGAGCACGACCACGAGCGGCTCACGCGTTCCTACCCGCGGCGCTGTCACGCCCCAGTTGCCGACTGTCGGGTGCGCGCCATCCGCGGCGACCACCGCAAACGTCTTGCGAAACTCTGAGGCCAGAGAGCACCCGCGGTCGTCGCGCACACTCGCCTCAACCGACAGTGTCAACGTGTCGCCGGCGATCAAGGCGCGACCCATGGCCTCGTGCGCCTGTAGCCCGGTTTTGACCCGGCCGGGGTCCAGGATGAGCGTCAAGCGTCGTCCGTCCGGCGACCACAAGGGATAGCGTGTGGGCAGGAAGACGCCGCTGAGGACCGCGCCTTCTCCATCACGCAACGTGACGGCCGCCGCCACATCGTCGCGGGCCATGGGCTGTGAGAAGTAGATGTAAAAACGAAGGAGGTTTTCGGGCACAGCGTCGGCCCGCGGATAAACCTCCTCAACGCTTGTTGCATCAATGCAGCGTTCTGGCGGCTCTTGCGCGTGAGCGGATGCGCCGGCCGCGCCCGACAGGGCCAGCGCACTCACCAGGATGGGACGGGCTGTCAGCATCATGACCCCTCCGCCACGCGCCCGTCCGCTATTCGACCACCTGGTCTGGGTACCCCTCGTCGAGTTTGAGCATGTTCTGGAACATACGAGTGCTCGTTTGCTCCTCGGGATACTCAAAGTCTGGAAAGTTGTATTCGCTGATGAAGTCCGACAGCCGGAAGTACGCCCCCTTGCGATACGACAACAGGGCGACCTCACCGCTCGCTTGGTCGCGCTTCAGTGTAAGGAGATACTGTGCGTCTTGGTCATCGGCCTGCATGACCCCGGCCATGGGCAGAGGCGTGGTTGCGACCCCTTCACTGGCGCCCAGATACGCGATGGGCTCCGACAGCCCCTCGCCATTGGCGGCGGCCGCGAGGTCCGGCATCGAAATCAAATCCGCGTCCATGTCACGGTTGATCACCAAGACGAATGGTTCGGGCTGCTGCTCCATGTTGTAGGCGGTATAGGACAAGACCTCGACCGGCAGGTTGCCATAGCCCAACTCGGCAATGGTCTTGCCGACGACATGCGCGCCGTCCTCCAAAGACGACACGGGAATCGTCGCCAGGGGCGTACAGGTGTAGGCGGCCACAACGGTTGGCGCGCCGTCGATGTCGACCACCGCCATGGAGCGAATGGGCGCGCGCGTTTCGTTCTGATTGTGCGCAGCGTGGTAGATCTCAATGCTCGTCGTCGCGCCTTCACCGTCAAAGGGATAGGGAATGGCGCGCAGGGTCGCGGCAAACTCGCCGGTGGACGTGCTGGACACGTAAAGCTGGCCGTCAACGTAGTCCATGTCGGTGATCGCAATGGTGCTGGCGGGAATGTCGCGCCAGAACGTGACGTTGTCATCGACAACATTGGTGAGCGTGACGACCGTGCTGTCGAGATTGCTCAGCGGCAAAACCGCCACGCCGCCCTCTTGGTTGACCGTGACAATCATCGGCGAGCCGGCATCAGCGCCGCGGACCGACACTGAGATGAACGCCTCGTTCGTCGTCGGATGAACCGCCAAATCATGGTAAGTGAACGTCGCGCCGGGCTGTCCAATGGCGGCGCCGATCAGGGCGTCCAGCTCGTGAACGTTGAAGGCGGTGGACGCGGCCGGCTCGCTAATCAGCGGTGGGGCGGGCAGCGTGTAGGCGAAGATCTGAGACCCGTCCGGGTCAGCAACAAACAGTGTTCGCGCATCGGCGAATTCAAGCACGGTTGCCGACGTCGGCGTTTCGTCCGCGACGCACGCTGACGCCCCGGCGATGCACATGGCCGCGACGCTCGCGGTCCTAGAAAGATGTCGGCGCATGATGAGTCCCCTGCTCGGCAAAGCGAAACCGTCATCGTTGTCACACGCTGTAGGTGATGGGACCACCGGCAAAATACGCGCATGGAGCGTGCGCTCATGCAATGTCGCGTTGGCGTTCGGCTGCCGATGGTGTGCGCAAATTTCCACATCTGGTGTGGATTTGGAGCTGTTTACGCCACATCGCGCGCCGTGCGACCGACTGGAGAGTGCACTGTGCGACCAATCCAGTCGGGGGACTGAGCATGAACGCAGCTTATAAGCCGTGTGGCTTTTCCTCCATTATCGGCCCGAAATCGAGGGCAGGTCTCGCGGCGTGTGTTTTTGCCCTGACCTTGACCAATACAGCTGTGGCGCAATCGTCCGACACGGATGATGACATTGCTGCGCTGCGCGAACAGCTTGAAGCTCTGCAAGCTCTGGTCGCCGAACAGGCTGAGAAGATTGAGGCGCTCGAACAGTCTCAGGCCGACAGTGCAGCGCCTGAAATTGTGCGGCTCACCCCGATCGACGACGAAGCTGATGATGGCGAGCGCGTGTTCGCAGTCTCGCGCCAGCCGCTTGGTCGATTCCCTGACGACGCCATCGTGACCGCGGACGACTTTGATGGCGCCCTCATCATTCCGGGTACGGATGCTTCGGTGCGTATTGGCGGCTTTGTGCGCGCAGAAGGTAACTATGATTTCGACAGTCTCGGCTTCCAAGACACCGTATCGCCCCGCCGTATTCCCCTCGATGGATCAACGGAGGACGGCGATGAACAAGTGCGGTTCCACGTCCGCAACACCCGCCTGAACTTCGATTACCGCAGACCGACCGACTATGGCGACTTTCGAACCTTTGTGGAATTCGACTTGTTCGGCGGGGGCAACGAGCTGATCAGCAATTACGAAGTGCGCCTGCGCCATGCCGCCGCCCAGCTCGGCAATCTTTATGTCGGTCAGTGGTGGTCGTACTTTGTCGACATCGCCGCGACGCCTGAAGGGGCCGACTATGGCGGCCCGATGGGGGCGCCCGTCGCGCGCAATCCAGGGGTCCGCTGGGCGCAAGACGTGGGCGACAGCTGGCGGTGGGGCGTTGGCCTTGAGAACCCCGCCGGCGATCTTTCAGGGCCGGACACCCTCCTCGCCTCGGACTCGGTTCCCAATTTTACCGGCTTCATCCAGCTGACCCGCCCCTGGGGCCGGGTGCGCGTGGCGGGCTTGGGACTGCAGTTGGAGTCGACAACTGACAGCGTGTTCACTGGGGGCGTGAACATCTCCGGTCGCCTGAACACGACGTTCTTGGGCGAGAACAACAATTTGGCGTTCGCGGTGCAGGCCGGGGAAGGCTTCATGCACTATTACTCCGCCTATTCCGGCGTTGGCCTTGAGGGCGTTGTCGACGAGCTTGGCAATGTTGAAGCCACGGGCGTTCTGGGCGGCTACGTCGCATATCAGCACTGGTGGACGCAGACGCTGCGCTCCACGTTCCAGGCCAGCGCCTTTTCGCTCGACTCGCCCGACGGGTCGGATCCGCTCGCGTTTGACAGCGGCGAACGCTACGGCGCCAATCTGTTCTGGACCCCGCTCGATGGGGCGACCTTTGGCGTTGAAACCATCCACGCCACGCGCGACACCTTCAGCGCCGGCAGCGGTGACGGCACACGCCTTCACGTCAGCGCGCGTTTTGACTTCTAGACGCTTAGGGTTGTTCGACAGCGCCTTTGCTTTCCTGCCGGTGGCGCCTGAAAGAGGTCATGAAGGCCTGCACTTTGGGACTTCGGTGCAAATCACGATGCGTCACAAGCCAAACCGGGGTCTGCCATCGCGGCCCCGCCCCTTCCACTTGTATGAGATGCGGGTCGGCCTCACCGATCTCAACGGGCATGAAGCCAATGCCAAGACCCGATGATATGGCGTCTTTGGCGACCGGCGGAGCGTTGGTTTTAAACACAATGGCCGCTTCGGGAACCTTTTGCCGATACCAGACCAAAATGCGGCCCGGCGCCGAGCGCTCCTCAGGCGCAATGAAGGCGTGGCGAGCAAACTCTGCTTCGTCCTTGGGCAGACCATGCGCCGCCGCATAATCCTGGTGCGCATACAGCCCGAGTTTGATCGGGGCGAAGCGCTGAACGACCAAATCAAGTTGCGTGGGACGCGGCCCCGCCCGGAAGGCCACGTGCGCTTCGCCGTACTCGAGTTGCAAATGGCGCTCGGTGGCGACGAACCGAACGGTCAAGCCTCCATGGTCGTCTCGAAACTCACTCAACAGCGGCATGACGAAGGGCGAAAGCCCCTCCAAGGCGGTCACAACCAACTCACCGCTGACGTCGGTCTCCAGCCCCTTGGCCCGCGCCATGAGCTGGCTGAACCGTTCGTCGGTCGCCTCAGCGACGCGCATCATGTCTTCGCCAAGCTCAGTGAGCATGTAGCCCTTGGTCGTCCGGTAGAAGAGCCTCCCGCCCAAGAGCCGCTCAAGCGTGTCGATGTGGCGAATGACGGTGGCGCGATGAACGCCCAGATGGTCGGCGGCCGCCGACACCGTCATCAAACGACCGACATGGTAAGCGGTACGAATTTCGGTCCAATGTTGCATGGCGCTGTCGCAAAAATACTGTTGACTGACGCAAATGTGATTTGGCTCTGCATTTTTGCAACTCCGCGGGCGCGCACATCACGTGTGCGCTTGCGCAGCCAGTCAGCGCGAGACACCGACGCTCTCAGCCACGCCGTCCCGCGTCGCAGCCCCAGCGTCATCGTTCAGATGTGGTCTTTGAGGTGCTTGAGAAACGCCTGGACCTTCGCCGTGCGGTGAAGATCGACGTGGGTCACGATCCACGAGCTAATGCTCCAGCCGCCCGTCGGTTTCCAGACCTGGACGAGACGGGGGCGCCGCTGGGCCACATGGTCCGGCAGCACGCCGATCCCGACCCCAGACAGCACCGCGTCACGGGCGATGACCGACTCGTTGGTCCGCAGCACAAACGCTTCTTTCGGCACGTTGTCGATCAGCCAAGCGAACACTCTTCCACGAGGCGCATCGGCGATAGGCCCGATGAAACGGTGCGATGCAAAGTCCGCTGGGGTCTCGGGTACGCCAAAACGCTCGACATAGCTGTCTGTTGCGTAAAGGCTAAAATGATGCCGTATAAAGGGAAGAACGACATTGTCGAGGTCGTCGGGCTTCTTTCCCATCCGTATAGAAACGTGAGCTTCGCCATACTCAAGTTTGAGGATATCTTTGCTGCCAAGAACACGCACTGTGACGTTGGGGTGGATATCGCGGAAGCTTTGGAGCGCGGGAAACACATCGATCGCCATGACATCGAGCAGTGTCACCACGATGTCGCCCGATAGCCCCGTCGATTGAGCGGCGGCGAGGCGTTGAAGCGTTCCGAAGTGTTCATCGGTTGCGTTGGCGATACGTAGCAGCTCGGCGCCAATCTCGGTCGGCGTGAACCCTTTGTTGTGTCGTAAGAACAGTTTGGCCCCGAGCGCGTTCTCCAGCACGTCGATATGTCTGAGCACGGTTGCGCGGTGAACGCCAAGGGCCTTCGCGGCGGCGCTGACTTGGCCTAAGCGCGCGACATAAGCGGCGGTCCGAATTTCATTCCAACGATCCATGGCGGCCCACGTCGCAAAAATGCACAGCAGAGCCCGCTAGCTGCGCTCCGTTGCGCAAATCTAACATGACAGGCGTTCAAAGCCAGGATCGGCCCCACGCACGTTTTCCAGTGACGGTGCGGGAGTTTGCGCCGCGTCGGTCGAAAACGCTGTGCGGTGGGGTTTTCTGGACGATTGGGCGGTCCTAGCGCTTGCACTCCAGAGGAAACAGGCGCACATGGTGCGGGTCTCATTGCTGCGTTGCAGTATGGGAGCTGGCGCGCGTGAAGCACGCGCATGTTATGAGCGCGATTGGCGCCAGCTCGACAGATATGTTTCCACGGTGCGCCCTGAATTCACGCGGGTCGTTTTGATGAACCCCGCGACCCGCCGCCACCCAACGCGGCGCGCATCGCTGTGATGTGAGAAAGTCCAACGTGACGATTTTTGCTGATTTCGGCCTGGCCGACCCCCTCTTGGCCTCGGTGAACGCGGCCGGCTACACAGCGCCGACACCGATTCAGGCGCAGACCATTCCCCATCTTCTCAACCAGCGCGATGTGCTGGGAATCGCCCAGACGGGCACCGGTAAGACGGCTGCCTTTGCCCTGCCCGCGCTGCATCATTTGCTGAGCACGCCAAAGCCCAGACCGCAGCGCGGCGCGCGTGTGCTCATTCTCGCGCCTACCCGGGAATTGGCAGGGCAAATTGCGACCTCGTTCAAAACCCTAAGCGCGGCATCAGAGCTGTCGGTGCTCACCGTGTTTGGCGGCGTACCAGTGCCGCGGCAAATCAAGCAGGTTAAGCGGGGGACCGATGTTTTGGTCGCCACGCCTGGCCGGCTGTTGGATCTGGTGGGTCAAAACGCGCTGCGCCTGTCGGACGTGGAGATTTTGGTGCTCGATGAGGCCGACCAGATGCTGGATCTGGGCTTTATCCACGCCTTGCGGAAGATTGTGGCCTTGGTCCCGCGCCAGCGTCAGACCGTGCTGTTCTCCGCCACCATGCCGAAATCCATCGGCGAACTGGCCCAGCGTTATCTCAGCAATCCCGAAACCGTGTGCGTCACGCCCACATCCAGCGCCGCAGAACGGGTGGACCAACGCGTCATCCGCGTGTCCGCGGGCGATAAGCCCGCCTTGCTGAGCCAAACCCTGCAGGACGACGCCATCGAACGCGTCCTGGTGTTCTCGCGTACGAAGCACGGCGCGGACCGCATTGTGAAACGCCTCAAAGCCGAAGGGCGCGAGGCGGCCGCCATTCACGGCAATAAGAGCCAGCCCCAACGCGAGCGGGCGCTCAACGCGTTTCGCACTGGCGCGCTGAAGATCCTCGTCGCCACCGACATCGCCGCGCGCGGCATCGACATTCCCGGGGTCAGCCACGTCATCAATTTTGATCTGCCCAATGTCGCTGAACAGTACGTGCACCGCATCGGTCGCACCGGTCGGGCGGGCGCCGATGGGATTGCGGTGTCCTTTGTGGTCGACGATGAACGCGCACAGCTGCGCGCCATTGAACGCCTGATCAAGACCACAATTCCTTCATCCGCATTTGGGGCGGCGTCCGGCGATCGGTCGACGGCCGGTGAGGAGGAGCGTGAGCAACGGCCCGCGCGCGAGCCGCACCACAAGCGTCGTCGCACCAAACCCAATGGCGGGAAACCCTCAAGCCGATCGGCCGACGGAGAGAAAGCCAATCGGCAAGCCGCCAAAGCTGGTCAAAGCGGCGACAAGCCCAAGCGTCCGCGGCGGCGCAAGCCCAAACGCCCCGCCCCGCCCTTAGAGGTCGCGTAAGCCCCGTCGATCCCGCCCGATCAATGGGCTTGGCGGCTTGGGGCTTTACCCAACTTGAAGCGCGCCGATTTCTGAAACGCTGGACGCGTAGGCCGCCCTGCACGGCCCGATCGGGCGTGGGTCTATCGCGGAAGGCGTTGACCTAGTCGACGTGGACCTGCCAGCGCTGCAGTGACGGATCGCCGAGGCCGCAGATATCCAGCACCAGGGCGCGGGCGAGATGGGTGTACTTCGGATTGACCGGGCGGCCCCGGCCAAACTCGTCGTGTTCGGAATTGGGCTGTTCGTCAAAACTCCGGCCGGTGGCTTCCACCGACAAACACAGCTCAGTGTCGCGTAGGCGGAATTCCCCGCGGTCGGTGTAATCGAAGCTTTGGTGGGGGCTCCCTCCACAGGCGTCGAACGCAAAACGGGCCCCCGCTTGGGCGGCATCCGCCGCCAGACAGACCGACTGCTGAGCGTTGCGCCACTGGATCAATCCATCGCCGCCGCGATTGAATGCGAAGACCTGGTCGGCCAAGGGATCGAAATGGCAGGTGTGGGCGATGGGCGGCATGGTGAGCATCACCCGGTCGCCGGCGCCGGGCACGTCAAAACAGTATCCGTCGGGCTCGTCGAGAAATCGGACGAGGCGGATGCGCCCCTCATAGCCGTTGGGATCCGCCAGCGACGCGCGACTGGGCGGCTGAGAGGCTTCACTTTGGGCGGTGGCGGCCGTTGTTCCCGCGTCGTCGTTCCCCACTGGCTGCGGCGCGATCACCGCCATGGCCGCCATCAGCGCAATGACGAAACCAACATTGACGCTCAACCCAAACCAGGTCGCCCTATGAATCTGCGCACGCTTGCCCCAATCGAACACTGCGATTCCCCCCGACATCACCAGCCATGCCGGGATGGACAGCGCCTCGGCGCCGATGGGCTGCAGCAGCCGCGCAAAGGCCGGCGTCATGAGCGCGAGCGAGGCAAACAGGATCATCCGCATGTGGGAGTCGCGATCCTTGCGCCACGCCATCGCCGCGACGAAGAAAATCGTAAAGGTGATCATATTGATCGCGTTGGCGAGCACCTGGAGCCAGATGAACTCGCGCTGGTTCAACTCAATGATCATGAGCGCGCCGGTGACAACCACCAACACCGCGACGGCGATACCCATCCGCCCGACACGCATGTGCGTTTTGACGCAGCGTTCGTTGATCAGGAACGATTGAGCGACCACCAACACAAACCAAACGGCCATGACGATGATGTGTACGATGAGCGAGAAGCGGACAGGCGGCCAGTATTCGGGAAGAAACACCGCGCGGGTCCCAAACCCGAGAATGACCAGCGCCAAGAGCGCTAGGCTAAACTGAAGCGCGAAGGATCTCCGTTTCATCGCGTCGCTCACAGCAATCCCCCGTGCATTTAAAGCCCAACGCGTTGTACATTGAGGTTCGAGACTAGCGAGGATCTGTTCGGCCGAACTGAACCTTGGTTAAGCCGAGGGAACGATAGATGCTGCTGCAGAAACCACGCCCGAGCCGTTAACCGGTTGGCGGCGTCAATGTCGCCTCAAAGAACGCGATGACCTCGCCAATGGCTGCAGGGTCGCGAAACTCACCGCCGCCATGGGTGCCGTTGGGCAGAATTTCGAGCCGTACGCCGCCGCTCGCTGGGCTTGCGGCAATGGCCTCGCGCAGGCGTTCGGATTGCCGCGCGGCGATGAGCGGGTCGCGGGCGCCATGCATGATCAAAAACGGCGGCAGTCGCGCATTGTCGGGAAGCTGCTCGATGGCGTGTAACGGGCTGGCGCGCCGCGCCACATCGGCGTTCTCGCCCACGGCGGCGCCAATCAGACGCGATTCAAACGATCCGGCGTCATCGGTGTTCGACGTCCCCATCCCAGATGCGGCCATATCTGCATCCATGGAGGCGAAGTCGATGGGACCGAACCAGTCAACGACCGCGCGGATGGCCCCCTCGCCGTCCGCCGCAAGGTCGATCGATGCGGTGACCGCCAAATGCGCGCCGGCCGACTGCCCGAAAATCCCCATTCTTTCAGGGTCAAGCCCAAACGACCGGCCATTGTCGTGCAAAAAACGGATCGCGGCGGTCACGTCGGTTAACTGCGCAGGCCAGATGGCCTCCCCCGACAATCGGTAATTGATCGCCGCCACTGCAAAACCAGCATCAAGAAACGCGTCCAAATGGGCGGGCCGCGCCTTGTCGCCAAACCGGAAACCGCCGCCATGAACCAGTACGACCAGCGGCTGATCGCCCTGCGCAACGGGTGACAGATAGATATCCAGCGTGTTGCGCGCGCTCGCTTCGCCATAGGCGACGTCGGCGTAGGTCGGCCGCGGCGCCGATACCCACCAGACCGCAGCAAACCCAATCGCCCCCACCAACGCAGCCACGAGAGGCGCGATCACGAAAAGCCGTCGTTTGCTCACGGTTCGTCAGATCCCGATGATGATAACAACCACAGGGACCCTAGCGCACACGTCCCCGTTTGTCGCTGAACCGAAGTTCAGTCGCCGCGCCGGCGGCGTAAGATTCTGCTATAGCCCTGGGGCGTGACCCCGAGAAACGCCGCAATGTCCTTTTTCAAAGCGTGCTGGAGCACTGCGACATGTTGCTTTTCTAGGAAAGCCAATCGAGCGTCGGGGTCATTCAAGCTCTGGCAGACAAGCAAGTCTTTGTCGAACTGCAGCGTTTGGACCACCTTCAGTCTGACAAACGCTCCGAACGCTTGGGTGTGCATGTATTCCTGTAAGAGGAACTCGTGCGGGAATTCGACCCCTTCCACATCGGTGATCGCCAACAGTTCATCACTGCCATAGTCTTTGGTCCAGGTGCTGGTGACATTGCCGGCGATGTGCCCGGGCTCGAAGAAACGGGTAAGCGTCACCCGCCCATCGAAATGGGTGTAGTAGGAGCTCGCAATACCTGACGAGATGATGATCCAGCGATCGGCGATCTTGCTCGCTTCATAAATCGGCGCGCGGCTGTGAAAGCGTCTCTCAAAGGCATGATCGCAGATGCGCCGCCAGTCCGCCGGCGACGGCGCGCAACCGAAGCTCTCCAACTCTTGTGCGAGATACTCTAAGGGACCCAACAAAACGCTCCGTGTTCTTCGTCATCAATGGTCAGCATTTGGCCGACGCCATTGTGCGCTGAGAAACACGCTACGGCCGTTTCGCCGGCGGTTTCCAGGGCGCTAGCCCTGCCTTGCAAGCCAAAAGCCCCCCATGAGGCCCGCGTCATCGCCATAGGCGGGCCGTGTGATCAATGCCTCGATCGCTCCTTGGGTTTGGTTGAGATATCCGCCCATGCGCACGGCGTAGGCCGCGCGCACTTTGGCGATCAGATCCTCGGCCAGCATGAGACCGCCGCCAAGGATGATCCGGTCAGGCCGCAAAAACAAACTGATCGCAAGACACGCCTGGGCAAGATAATCGGCCTCGATGGTCCAGGCTTCATGGTGGCGATCAACGTTTTGCGCCGCCCCCCAACGCATTTCAAACGCCGTGGCTGACGCCATACCCTCAAGACAGGCGCCGTGAAATGGGCACGCGCCTTCGAACGTATCATTCGGATGACGCTCAACGGGGATATGACCAAACTCAGGATGGTGCGGTTTGGCGATCAACGCGCCGTCCTGCACAAACCCCGCACCAATACCCGTGCCGACGGTCACATAGGCCGCGCGCGCCGCATCTTTCGCCGCGCCGCCGTGAAGCTCGGCCAACAGGGCGGCGTTCACGTCGGTATCAACGCGCACGGCGGCGCCCAACGCGTCTTCCAGCCGCCCCTTGAGATCAATGTGCGACCAGCCGGGTTTGGGGGTGTCGAGAACAGCGCCATAGGTCGGCGAGTTGGGGTCGACGTCCAAAGGCCCGAATGCGGCCAGTCCGAGCCGGGCGAGCAAGGCGGGTCCCTGCCCTTCGGTGTCGCGGAAAAACGCGGCGCACTGGGCTATGGTGTCCTCGGGCGTCGTCGTCGCCACCCGATGACGCCGCACGATGCGTCCAGCGTCATCGGCGACGGCGCACTTGAATGTGGTGCCGCCCGCGTCAATCGATCCATACATGCCATCATTCTCCTGCGTTGGACGAATAGACCGACCGACGGGGTGACGACACATCCCATCTGCAATTGATTGCAGAACGCGGTCTGCGGGCCTGCTCGATCACGGCGAGCCTAGGACGAACCGCGAACCACCAAGTCCGTCGCCGTTGTCCGCGAACGTACGCGTTCCCCGTTGAGCTTCTTAAGCAGCAGATCCACCATGATCGCACCGCCTTCAGCAATATGTTGGTCGATGGTGGTCAGCCCCGGCGTCATCAAGCTGGCCTGGCCGATGTTGTCGTAGCCGACAACGGACACATCCTCCGGCACTGCTTTGCCTGACGAATGCAGCGCGTGAATCGCCGCCACGCCCAACACGTCGGACGCCGCGAACACGCCGTCAAACGCCGGCCCTTCAGACACCCGGCGCAACACCGCTTCGAACGTGTCCTGGCCGCCGAAATTCTGGCTCAGTATCAAGCTGGGGTCGTGTTGGCGTCCGGCGGCCTTGTATGCTTTGAGCAGGCCGTCATACCGCAGGCGCACTTCGGGCAGATCAATCTCGCCGATGAACAAGATGTGCTCCCGGCCGCGCGCAAACAGATGCTCAATGGCCAGTTCGCCGCCACGCACATTGTCGCTGCCAACGACGGTGTAGCTTGCCGAGCCCACCATGCCGCCCCACACCACAATGCGGTCGGAAAGCGAGCCAAGGGCGTTGAGGCGATCAATCCGGCCGGCTTCGCCGATGATGATCAACCCATCAGCACGCCCGGTTTGCAACAGCCGGCGTTCGGCGATGCGGCCCTCTTCCTCGGGCGAGGTGACAATGACATCAAAGCCTTGTTTGGATGCCGCATGGGCGACCGCACCCATCATCTCTAGGAAAAACGGGTCGGAGATGGTTTGTCCCGACGTGGGTGGAACGGGCACCACCATGCCAATGGTCTCGCTTGACTGGCGGCGTAAGCTGCGCGCGGAGGCGTTGATCACATAGCCAAGGTCGGCGGCGATGTTGAGCACATGAGCTTTGGTCGCCGACTTGACCAAAGGGCTGTCGTTGAGGGCGCGCGATACGGTCGACACATCAACATTGGCCGCCTTAGCCAGCTGCGCCATCGTGATCCGTTTGCTCATCGCCCACTCGCCAACTCTACAGACACCGCGTTCCACATCACACGCCGCTATGAAACCGACTTCGGCGTCGATCGCCAACAATACAATCGATTGTTGCTAATGATTGAGTGATAAAATAGCCTGTTGTCTTAGCCCGGCGCGACAAGGATCGGGTGGGGAGGACTCATGGTTGCCACCACAGGCGGCTCACCGGCGCTGGAAAACATCATACCGCGTCCACATCTGCGCCCTTGGCGCATCCTTGAAATGAATATGGGCTTTCTTGGTCTTCAGTTCAGCTTTGGGCTGCAACAGGGGAACATGGCGCCAATCTATTCCTATCTCGGCGCTGATGAAGCGATCCTGCCCTTGCTCGGCCTGGCCGGCCCGCTCACCGGGCTCATTGTCCAGCCCATTGTCGGCGCGATGAGCGACAAAACCACCGGCCGCTGGGGCCGTCGGACGCCTTACTTCATCCTGGGCGCGATCATGGCATCGGTGGGATTGTTCTTCATGCCGCTGAGCACATCGCTGTTCATGGCCGCCAGCATGTTGCTCGTCCTCGACGCAGGCAACAACATGACCATGGAGCCCTACCGCGCCTACATCAGCGATCGGCTCGAGCCCGAACAGCGCCAGCTCGGCTTTCTGACGCAGAGCGCCTTCACCGGCTTGGCGCAAATGCTGGCGTTCCTGTCACCGTCCATCATGGTCTATTTCTTTGGGCTCGACATCAACGCCACTGACGACAACAGCATTCCCTTGTTTGTCCGCTACGCCTTCTTCATCGGCGCGGCTTTGTCGATCACGACTGTGCTGTGGTCGATCATGCGGGTGCCCGAACTGCCGCTGACGCCTGCAGAACGGGCGGCGATCGAAGCCAAGCCTAAAGGCTTTCATACGGTGTTCGCAGAGATCTGGGCCGCGATCCTCGACATGCCGGTCACCATGCGCAAGCTGGCGCTGATGAGCCTCTTTCAATGGTACGCGATGTCCGGCTATTGGGGCTATGTGATCTACTCCATCAGCCGTTCGGTCTATGGCACCGCCAATCCCGATGACGAAGGGTTCAAGACCGCCCAGCTCACCAATGGGGAAATGGCCGCGTTCTACAACGGCCTGGGTTTCCTGCTCGCCTTCGCCATGGTGCCCTTATCAAAGCGCTTCGGGGCCAATCGCGTGCACGCGCTCTGTCTGATCCTGGCGGGGATCGGCATGATTTTGCTGCCCATGGTGGACAACAAATGGCTGTTGTTTGGTCCGGCCGTGGGGATCGGTATTGGCTGGGCGTCCATCATGGGCAATCGGTTTATCATTCTCTCCAACGCCATCCCGCCCGACCGCACAGGCGTGTATATGGGCATCTTTAATATGATGATCGTGATCCCGATGCTGCTCTTCGCGTTCACGATGCCGTTGATGTACAATACCGTTTTCGGCGGCGACCCGCGCAACATTTTGCGGCTGTCCGGCGTGCTTATGTTCTTCGCAGCTGTTGCGGTTATTTGGGTCAACACTGAAGTCGCCACGGCCAGGGGCGCGTCGCGTCACAACGTCGATGGCCAATAGTTCCAACCAACTTCCTTGGTGGAAGGGTGCGGTGATCTATCAGATCTATCCGCGTTCTTTCTTCGACAGTACGGGTGATGGCGTGGGCGACCTTGCTGGGATCACCCACAAACTCGACTACGTCGCCGACCTGGGAGTCGATGCGGTGTGGCTGTCACCGTTTTTCACCAGCCCGATGAAAGACTTTGGCTATGACGTTAGCGACTATCGCGGCGTCGACCCTTTGTTTGGGACGCTCGATGACTTCCGCGCCTTGCTCGCGCGCGCCCACGCGCTGGGTCTGCGGGTGCTGATCGACCAGGTTTGGTCGCACACGTCCGACCAGCATGCCTGGTTCCAGGACAGCCGCACGTCGGGCGATGCCGACAAGGCCGATTGGTATGTGTGGGCGGACGCCAAGCCCGACGGAACCCCGCCCAACAATTGGCAGTCGGTGTTTGGCGGCGCCGCCTGGACCTGGGACACGCGCCGCGGCCGATACTATCTGCACAACTTTTTGCGCGAACAGCCCGATCTGAATTTCCACACCCCCCAGGTGCAAGACGCCATCTTGGACGTGGCCCGGTTTTGGCTTGATCTTGGGGTCGACGGCTTTCGCCTCGACGTGTGCACCCTGTATTTTCACGACCAGCAGCTGCGCGACAATCCTGTACGCGCTGATGGCCGCCGCACCGCCAACCCCTTTGACTGGCAACGCCATGTGTACAATGTGAGCCAGCCGGAGAACCTGGCCTTTCTTGCGCGCCTGCGCGCGCTGGCCGACAGCTTTGGCGACATTTGCTTGATGGGCGAAGTGTTCGATGATGAGGGCCTGACACGCGTTCTTGAGTACACTCAAGGCGAGGACCGGCTTCACACGGCCTATTGCTTTGATTTCCTCACGCCGCAATGCAACGCGCCCTTTCTCAAGGGCGTTCTCCAACAATGGAGCGAGGGCGGCGGCTGGCCGACCTGGGCCCTTGGTAATCATGATGCGCCTCGGCTCGCCACACGCTGGACCCAAGGCGCGCCAACGCCTGAAAAACTACAGCTGTTCGCCGCGTTTCAGATGTGCCTGGCCGGCACGCTGTGCCTTTACCAAGGCGAGGAGTTGGGCCTTGAGCAGGCCGTGATCCCGTTTGACCGATTGCAAGATCCTGAAGGCATCGCGTTTTGGCCTGAAAAGCCAGGGCGCGATGGTTGCCGCACGCCCATGCCATGGTCGCATACCGCGCGCAACGCTGGGTTTACCTCGTCGGATGAGCCGTGGCTGCCCATTCCGAGCGCACACGTCGAGCGCGCGATCTCGGCGCAAACCGGGGCGAATGGATCCATTTTGGAGGCCTATCGCGACCTTGTGCATTGGCGCAGCGCCACTCCGACGATCGGCGCGGGACACATCGCCCTTCTGCCGAGCGACGAACGCGTTCTCGCCTTTGTGCGCAAGAGTGCCGATGGGCCCATGGTGTGCGCGTTTAACTTCAGTGACGCTGAGGTTGAGCAACCGCTCGCCGACGTCGCACGCGCCAGCCTTGTGCGCTCGCGCGGTGTTTCCATGCCCCCCTCTTCGAACAGCATACGGCTCGGCCCGTGGGGCTGGGGAGCCCTCGCCATGTCTCGTGAATCAGCTGCGCCCCCCGCTTCCCGCGCGGCGTCTTAGGGCGCAACGTCGAAGGCGATGGTGAGCCGCTCCCCCTCCTCAAACGGCTCGGTGCCGTGCCACGTGGTCGACGGGAACAGCACCAAACGTCCAGGCCTTGGCGTCACTGTTTGGTAGGGCTCGAGCGCAAGCCCCAGTTCCGGCGGCGGTCGGCCAAAGCTCAGATGCCCCGCCGGCGGCGGCCCCATGGCGTCGCCCTCAGGGATCGCCACGTAGAACGCCGAACTGAGCCATCCGAGCACATGCGTATGAGCGGCGTGAAACCCCTGTCGCTTCAGCGCCACTGACCAACTCCCAGAAAAGCGGATGGCGTCCGGTCGGCGCCCAAGCAAGGGATGGCGCGGATCCGGCGCGGGTAAGGCGTCCATGTGTTCGCGCACAGCCTGGATGATTTTGGCCCGGATCGCCTGGACGTTCTCATCGGGGTTGAAGAACAGATTGCGGCCCGTTTGCGTGCCGCCGCGGACCGATTGTTCGAGGTAGGGCTGACGCATGACATGCAATGCGCGCAACGTGGCGGCAAGTTCGGACAGTTCGTCGGCGCTCACATCCAGGTCCACTGTGTGGATCAACGCGCCGTCGCGCTCCAGCCAGTCTGACTTTGGATCGTCGGTCAGGCGCCAACACAGCGACAGGTAGGGCCAGAACGCGCGAGCGCTGGCGGCGCTGACATGGTGCTCGGCGATCACCTGGGCGTCAGTTGGCGCGCCGGTGCGCAAAAGGTAACGCACCAAGCACAGGTCAAGTCCTGGGTCATGCTTTTGCGCGAGCGGGCCGAAGATCTCGCCCTGGTGGAGAGCGCCGCCGGACTCCGCACGCAGATAGATCCGCGCGGTTTCCAGCGGGGCGATGTCGCCAAAGATCTTGCGGCCCTCTTTGACGACGGTTTCGGCTTTGTCCCAGTGTTTCGCCTGCGCCAACAGGTGAAACCAGCCCAAGCGCAGCGCCAGGTTATGCGGTTCGCGCTCGCACGCCTTGACGAAGCTTGCGTCGATATCGTCGCCGCCAGATGTCACGCGCACGGTGGCGAGGTGGCGATGGCCCTCCACCCAGCCGGGCTGTTCGGCCAAGGCCTCTTCGAGCAACGCTATGGCCGTGTCGGCATGCCCCTCGGCGCTTTCTGCGGCAGCGAGGTTTTGGAGAAGTTTCAGATTGTTGGGGGCCAGTCGGCGCGCACGGCGAAACAGTTTGGCGGCCGGGCGCCAAGACTCAAAAGCAAACTGGGCTTTTGTAAATGCGATATCGGCGTGCTTGGGCGCCAGCTGGCTCGCGTGATCGATGGCCGCCACAGCCGCTTCGAGGTCTTGGCGCGCATACTGGGTCAGCGCTAAGACAAAGTGGTAGGACGCGTCGCGCCCGCCAGCATCAGCCCAAGCGTGCAGCAGAGCCAACGCTTCGTCGGGACGGGCGTTGCGCCGCAACTCATCGGCCGTGCGCACGGCGTCAGGCATTGTGTGAGGCGTCGGCGTCATGGCCGCGCTCACGCCACGACCTCGGCTTTACAGTTTTGATCAATGAACGCGGCGTGGCTGGGCTGTTGTTCGGCCGCCGCAGCCATGGCTGTGCGCAGCTTCGCCAGCCAGCCCGCCCCCTCCACGTCGCGCAATTGAGCGATGGGGTCGAGACGTTCAGGCGTGTTGTTCTGCCCTAGGTGCACCGCCAGCCAACTGTCTTGACCAAACAGATCCATCTCGCGCGCGATGTGGCGGCCGAACCGGCGGAAATGCTCAATCTTGAGCGCCAGGCTGTCGGGAACGCCCATGGCGGCGCAATCACGCCAAAATGCGGTGTCGCGGCGTTGGGTGAGTTTGTAGTGCAGGATCAAAAAGTCGCGGATGCGCTCAAACTCAATACTGGCGATGCGATTGTATTCCTCGATCACCATCGGGTCGAAACCACGATCGGGAAACAGCGCCAGGAGCTTGGAGACGCCGGCCTGAATGAGATGGAGACTGGTGGATTCAAGCGGCTCCATGAAACCGCTGGACAGGCCGACAGCCACGACATTCTTCACCCAGAAGTGCTTGCGCCGGCCCGTGACAAAGCGCAGCGTCCTAGGCTCGTTGATGGGCTCGGATTCCAGGTTGCCCATGAGCACCGCGAGCGCGGCGTCATCATCCTCGTAATGGCTGCAATACACATATCCGTTGCCGGTGCGGTGCTGCAGCGGGATACGCCATTGCCACCCCGCTCGCTGTGCGGTCGAGCGGGTATAGGGCGGCAAGTCCGCCAGACGTCCCGAACCGACGGTCACGGCGCGGTCGCACGGCAGCCAATGGGTCCACTCTTCGTATCCGGCTTTGAGCGCGCCTTCGATGAGCAAGCCGCGAAAGCCGGTGCAATCGATGAACAGATCGGCCTTCAACGCGCGGCCGTCCTCCATCCTCAAATGGCGAACGAACCCGGTTTCAGGATCGAGCACGACATCGGCGATGCGCCCTTCGGCGCGTACGACACCGCCGTCCTCGGCGCGCCGTCGTAAGAATTGCGCATAAAGGCCCGCATCGAAATGAAAGGCGTAGTCAAACGTCGACATCACATGGCGCTGGTCGGGCGATGGCGGGGCGAAGCGATTGGCGCGCGCCAACGTCCAGGCCATGGAATGATCATCAAAGCGTGACGGGTCGCCCGCCTTATGCGCGCGCAGCCAGTGCTGGTGCACATTGACGATGTCAAAGGGACGCCCGTGCGGTCCAAATGGGTGGAAGTAGCGATTGTCCACATCCCCCCAATGCACAAACTCAATGCCAAGCTTAAACGTCGCCTGCGTTTGACGGATGAACTCGCGCTCCTCAATGCCCAACGTTTGGTTGAAGGTGCGGATCGGGGGAATGGTGGCTTCACCCACGCCGACCGTGCCAATCGCCTCGGACTCAATCAGCGTGATCGCGCATTTGCGCCCGAGCGCGCTCGCCAGCGCGGCGGCGGTCATCCAGCCGGCCGAACCGCCGCCGGCGATCACAATGCTTTGGATCTGAGCGCCTGTGGTGTCCATCGCGCCATCCTAACGCTCGGCGAGTGGAAAAAAATGGGCCAATGCCGTGTTCTGCATTGGCCCTAGAGGGAGGGACGTCAGGAGCAAGCTCCCGACGCGGAGAAATGAAGGGCGCTAAAAATCGTAACGCAGGGACAGGCGAACCGTGCGGCCGATGGTGGAGCTCGCCGTACCAACAACGGGGTTGACCGAGCTGTCCACGACGACGCCGCCTTCGCGGAGCGCCACCTCATCGAACAAGTTGTAGACCTCAAGACCAACAACGATGTCTTCGATGGGCCGGACGTTGAGGTACCCGTTGAAGGTGTTCACGCCTTCCCACTCAGAGCCGGCGTTGAGGACATCGGTCTGCCCGGTGACATTGAGCCCGCCCGACAGATATTGATTGAGCTCGTAATTGGCCGCGACCGAATAGGTGAAATCAGGGATCCGCTCGGCCCGAGAGAAGCTCGTATCGGTCGAGCCTTGACGCTGGGCGTCGGTGTAGGTCAGCGTGCCGATGAGATCGAGCCCGCCAATGCCGTACGTGCCGAAGAACTCAAAGCCTTCGCTTTCAAACTCGGTGCTGAGCACACAGGTCTGAACGCCGGCCGGGCAACGCGTGCCCGTGCCGTCGATCTCGAAGGTGTTCTGTGAGAAATCGCCGTTGAGATAGGTCAACTCGATCGAGTAGGAGCCGGAGAACAGCTCACCGCGGTTTTTTACGCCCAGTTCAAACTGGTTGACTTCGTCCACCGCCGATGTTGCGCCCGCCTCGGTGAGCGATCCATCGCCATTGAAATTACCGGCGTTGGTCTGTCGGTCAGCGTTGAAACGGTTGCCCTGGCTGGTGCGCACAAAGATGCTGGTGTCGCCATTGAGCTTATAAAGGCCACCGACGGTCCACGACGTGTAATCAACCGAGTAGTCGAGGATTTCGCGGGTTCCGTTCGGCAACATCGCCGTGACGAGGCCTTGGCCGGCCACATAGTCGCTCGCCGACGTTCCGACCACGACGCCCAGCGGATCGACGAAGAACTCCTCGCCGCCGCCAATGTTGAAGCCCGAGGCGTCGATTTCATCGAACCGCACGCTGCCGTCAACGTTGAAGCGCTGATTGTCGAGTTCGAGCGCGAGGTAGGGGGCTTGGTTGACGTAATTGAGGTCGTAGTCACGCGCGCAGCAATTGCCCCAATTGTTACCATACCCGGAGATACCGGCCTGGCTGAGCAGATTTCCCGCGTCATCAAACAGGTCAAGCGCAGCAGCGTTGTTGCCGGACACTTCGCGATTGCCGCGGTTGACCTTCCAATTGGTGGCGATGTTCTGGTCCATGTAGAAGTAACCGACCAGCGCTGTGATCTGACCCAGCTCGGTGTCGAAATCGCCGCGGACCTGAAGATCGTTCACGTAGTTGCTGAGGTCTTCGACATCGGTGCGGAAAATCGCATTGTTGTCGAGGTAGGTGTCAGTGAAGACTTCGCCCGCACGCGGACCATTGGCGTAGCGGATCTCTGCGACGGTGGCGTAAGCCTCGCCGTTGATGGACAAATCCGAGCCGATGACCGAGTCCGTGCGTGTGACGCCGAAGAACGGATTGGCGAAGGCGCCGCTGATGTCGGACCAGCGGAACTTGTTGTTCACCGTAAAGGTGTCGTTCAGACTGCGCTCAAACTCAAAGCCGAGGGCGAGCTGTTCGGTTGTGATGCCGTCCAGATCGACGCGCTCGAACCCGTTCTCGGTGTAGACAAGCATGTTTTGACTGTTGGCCGAATACGCCGACTGATCGCGCCAATCAAAGCCCGGAAAATCATCAAAGTCGCTGATCGTTTCGCCGCCCGACCCAAAGGTGAAAGGCGCGCCGGTGTAGTTGGGCTCCTGGGTGTCGGCGACTTTCGCATTGAAACGAATGAAGCCGCTGCCGTCGTCGAAATCTTTGGTGATGTTGCCTTTGAGCTGAACGCTCTCGGTGACGTTGAACCCCGAATCCAGAGGGCCCTCGCCGGTGCGGAAATACCCGCCGACATGGTAACGTATCGTATCGCTCAACGGACCGCCGATGCGAAAATCGATCTGCTGTTCATCGAAACCAATACCGGTCGTGAGTTTGACCGAACCACCCTCTTCTAGGCCTGTGCGGGAGATGTAGTTGATCACCGCCCCCGGCGCTTGTGAGGCGAAGGTGCCGGCGGTGCCGCCACGCAGCGCATCGACCGATTGAACGGTCGCATCGAAGTTGGTCCAGTAGTCGTTGTTGCCGAACTGGATGTCGCCGAACAAAACAGTGGGCAGACCATCTTCTTGAATCTGGACAAACGGCGCGCCGCCAGTGGCGACCGGAAGGCCGCGGACGGCAATGTTGGAGTTACCGCCTGGGCCCACCGTGCCTGACACCTGGATGCCGGGCAGCAACCGGAACAGTTCGGCCTCTGACGTTGGCTGGAACTGATCAATCACCGCGGCGTCAACGCTGGTGACGGCGACCGCACTCTCGATTTGCGAGCGTTGGGTCGCCGTGCCGGTGACAACCAGGCGGTCCAGCGCGCGTTCACCGTCGTCGTCAGTGTCCTGAGCGCTGGCGCCGCTGGCGAGACCGATGGCCATCAGCGCGGCGGCCGACGACGCGGCCAACAACCGCTCTTTGCGCAATGATCGCTTGCGTAGAGTGTTCATGAAGTCCTCCCCGATTGTGTTTTGGCGACGCGCCCGAGGCACCCGCGTGATGAATCGTAGCAAACGCGACTGAATTGGACCAGCACAAAATACAAACGATTGCAGATTGATTTTACACGCCATTTCTGACGGCTTGAGCGCGGCACGGGGTGGAGCTGTTTGTCACAATGGGGCCACATTGACCGAAAGATAGAGACCTGCAATGCTTTGTATTGTTAGGGGTGCGTTCGCTCCGGGGTTGCTGGCCTGGCGAATGGCGGTCTCGCTCGCACTGCGGGCCATGTCCGGAGGTGGGAGATGACAGACGCTGTGTTGACCTCGGACCCGTCGATGACAGGCCACGCTCGCCATCAGTTCGCACCAAGGGCGGGGTGGATCAACGATCCCAATGGGCTGGTGTATCTCGATGGCGAGTATCACTTGTTTTATCAACACAACCCCCACCAACGCGTATGGGGATCCATGTATTGGGGGCACGCCGTCTCGCGTGATCTTGTGTCGTGGGAGGAGCTGCCCATCGCGCTCGAACCCGATGAGCTGGGCGATATCTTTTCGGGTTCAGTGGTCGCGGATGTCGAGAATCGGACGGGCCTTTCGCGGCATGGCGAGACCGTTCTGATCGCGTTCTTCACACACCACGATGCTGGCGCGAAGGCCGCGGGCCGGCGCGATTATGAATGCCAGTCGATGGCGTTGAGCCATGACAAGGGCCGCACTTGGATAAAGTCTTCGCACAACCCCATCTTGAGCAACCCCGGCGATACGCCCGATTTTCGCGATCCATGCGTGTTCTGGCACGCGGAGTCGTCATCGTGGATCATGCTTCTCGCCGCTGGCGACCGGATCAAAGTCTACCGGTCTGACACATTGTTGGACTGGGTCTGGGCTAGTGATTTTGACGCGGGCCTTGGGTCGCAGCTCGGCCTTTGGGAGTGCCCCAGCCTCTTCACCGCGCCGATCGAAAACGAAGCGAAAACACGATGGGTGTTGCTGCAGAGCTTCCATCCCGGCGGCCTCTACGGGGGCTCTGGC
>CAZADA010000013.1:0-38488 GCA_964483775.1 uncultured Caulobacterales bacterium | reverse complement strand
CGACATCACGCCCTACACCCGCTCCACGGCGCGCACGGCCGGGTGGCAATGGCGCATTCCGCTGCAGCACCGGGTGGGCAACGGCTATGTGTACGCCAGTGCTTACGTGGATGATGAGGCGGCGACGACGGCCTTGCTCGACAGCCTCGATGCTGAACCGCTCGCCGATCCGCGACTGTTGCGATTTACCACCGGCAGGCGTCGCCAGTTTTGGAACAAGAACTGCCTGGCCATCGGACTGGCCGCTGGATTTATGGAGCCGTTGGAGTCCACGTCACTTCATTTGATCCACATGGGTATTGTGCGGTTTATCGCCTTGTTCCCAAGTCTCGACGCATCGCCGCTCTCAGCCCAGGAGTATAACCGTCTCACCACCGAAGAGTATGAGTGGATCCGCGATTTTCTAATCTTGCACTACCACGCCAATGAGCGGACAGATGGTGAGTTGTGGCGCGCGGCGCGAGAGATGAGCATTCCCGACGGCCTAGCCTACAAAATCCAGCAATTCAAAGACAACGGTCGCCTGGTGTCGCCGGGCGCTGAATTGTTCACCAACCCCAGTTGGCTGGCTGTCTTCCTCGGTCAGAACATCGTGCCGCAGCGTTACGATAGCTTAGTCGATGTGCGTGATGTCGATGGCGATAAGTATTTGGCCATGACGAAACAAGCCATCGCGGAGGCCGCCGAGGCGATGCCGCATCACCGGGACTACATCAACCGCCACTGCCAAGCGCCCAACCCCAACCGAACGTCAGCGAACGTCTAACGGGTTGAGGCCAACGCAGGGTCGGCGGCGAAGTGCGTGCGGACGAACTCATCATGCCGGGGAAGGCGTTGCGCCGCTTGGGTCACAATCCGCCGAATATCGCCTAAGAATTGATGAAGTTTCTGCTCATCCAAACCGTCCGCCATGGGGTGATAGCTTTGCGGTATGAGGCCTTGTCCCAACATGACTTGAAGCCAACTTGATGTCGTGAACAGATCTTCTTGTTCATGATAAAGCGTTCCGCTTTCACGGAAGAGCGCCATCTTCCGCTGCAGCGTATCGGGAATATCCATTTCGCGAAGGTCAATCCAGTACGGCGTATCGTCACGTTCATTGAGGTGATAGTGGAGAATCAAGAAGTCACGGATCTTCTCAAACTCGAGCGCCATCTGTCGGTTGTATTCAGCCCGATTGGCCGACGGGTCGCCTCGATTGGGGAACAGTGGAATGAGCCGGCTGATCCCTGACTGGATCAAATGGATCGAGGTCGATTCAAGCGGTTCCAGAAACCCCGACGCCAGGCCGAGCGCGACGCAATTGCGGTTCCAAAACGACCGCCTCCGCCCCGTGACGAAACGGATGACGCGGGGATCGGCGAGCAACTCACCCTCAAGGTTGTCCAACAAGATGGCGGTCGCTTCGTCCTCGCTCATGTAGGCGCTGGAAAAAACGTGGCCATTGCCCGTGCGGTGCTGCAGCGGAATTCGCCACTGCCAGCCGGCCCCATGCGCAATCGATTGTGTGTAAGGCCGGAACGCACCAGCATTGCTACACGGTGCGGCAACGGCGCGATCCGACCGCAACCAATGCGTCCAATCCTCGTAGCCGGTCTCAAGGGCCTGCTCGATCACCAGCCCGCGAAAGCCGGAGCAATCAATGAAGAAGTCGCCATCGATCTCGTCGCCGCTTTCCAAACGTACGGCGCGCACATCCCCGCTTTCGCCATGCCGAAGGACGTCAACAATCTTACCCTCAACCCGGGTCACACCTCGATGTTCAGCGTAATGACGTAAAAACTGACCATAGAGCGCGGCGTCAAAGTGATACGCGTACACGATACCGCTCAGTGGTGTTTGCCCCAGCGTGTCGAGCGGTGCAAAGCGCAGATCGTTCACCGCTTGGGTATTGACACAATAGTCCCACAGATTGAGTTCTGAACCATGGGCGCGGCTGCGTAACCAGTAATGATGAAAATGCGTTCGGTTAAGATCAAGGCCAATACGGCCGAAATTGTGCAGATAGCTATGCCCAAGCTTGCGCCAATTCACAAATTCGATGCCTAATTTAAAACTACCCTGAGTTTTGGCGACAAACTCACGTTCTTCAATTTCTAGGTTCTGGTTGAGGATCTTGATTTGCGGAATCGTGGCTTCGCCCACGCCGACAATGCCGATCTGCTCTGACTCCACCAAGGTGATGGAGAGCGAGCGCCCCAGAAACTTGGCCAACGCCGCGGCCGCCATCCAGCCCGCCGTGCCCCCGCCGACAATGACCACCGACTGCACCCGATCCATCGCCATCTCGCTCTCCGCACGCCGTGCCTGTGTTGATACAAAGGTGACGAAGAAAAAAAGGGCCCGTCAACCGACGGGCCCAGATCAGGAGGAAGGAAGAGTCCCCAGCCTAGAACTTCTTGGACAACGCAATGTTGTAGGTCGTTCCGTACAACTCGTGCCGGCTCGGGAACAAGACGTCGCCAGTCTGGCTGTCGCTATCGACGGTTGTGAAAGGCTCGTCAGTGATGTTGAAGGCTTCGAACAGGATGGTGAAGCCTTCAAGCGGTCCGCGATCCCACTCATAACCAATCTGGGCATCCAGAACGAGCTCTTCCTCGGCCTGCGATCCGGCGAGGCCACCGTCGAACAACTGGATCTCCGACAAGAATTCGGAGCGATAACGTCCACTCAACCGTGCACGCCATCCATAGTTTTCATAATAGATGTTGCCAGACCAAACTGTGTCCGAATACCCAGGGATGGCTGAAGTTCCCGGAACGGGCCCGCCCGTATTGGGGTCGACCTCTTCGCCGAACGCGTTGTTGCCAGCATCCAACTCATTGTCGGCGTAGGTGTAAGAGGCGAAGACACCAAAACCAGCCAGCTGAGGAGGCAGCAGAGGATCGAGGCTGGCGTTCGCCGTCAGCTCGATACCGGTGATCGTCCCTTCAGCAAAGTTGATCGGGGCGTTAAGCCGGACTGCGCCCACGTCGGGGTTCGCGGCAAGAAAATCGCCGCCACCAGCGCCTTCAATAAACTGTGTCCCGTCGATCAACTGAGATGTGTCAACCACCCAGTCTTCCAGATCCTTATGGAAGAACGCCACAGAGATCGCTGTCGTGGAACCGAAATACTTCTCGAACGACAGATCGAACGATGTTGAACGATAAGGTTCCAGGCTCGGATTGCCCCCACCCAACGTATAGCAGGTCGTACCGTTGCCGAGATTAATCGGTTGCTGACCGGTAAACGCGTCCGCCGCCCCGTCGCCGTCTCCATCCGCGCACACGGTCGGATTGATGCCTAGCGTTTGGTTCGCAGCAAGTTGGTCGAGACGGGCGCGTGTCAGCGTACGGGCCGCCGCAATACGCACGAAGGTATCGGGAACAACTTCAAAGCTCAAGTTCGCACTCGGCAAGAAGTCGCCATAGCTTTCGTCAAGTGTTTGCTCGCCTTGTCCGCTGAGCGTTCCCGTCGATGACTGTTCGGTGTCAACGTATTGGAAGCCGACATTACCGCGAACCGGTGTTTGCCCCAACATCCCATCAATGTTCGCCATGGCGTAGTAGGTCAGAATTTCTTCGCCAACCGTCCATTCGGTGTCGAAGGTCGCCTTTTCCACTGTGTACGTGCCGTCCGTAAGGAAGCTCGTCGGATCGTACGCGATGATCGGCAGGCCCGTGCCGCCATCATCGGTGGCGCCGATGACGTTCGGAATGGCGAGGAAACGTTCGCTATTGTTGGTCGAGCCGTCAGGTGCTGACCAGCTTTCATTGTTGCGCAAGAAGTCTTCGTTGGAATCGAAGTTCTTCTCACGGTCTGAGTAGATCACCCCAGTCGCGACACTGCTGATGAACGGCGTGTTGTTGAGGGTGTACTCAGCTTCAAAACGCAATTGCGTCAGTTCATCTTCAATCTTCGGACGCTTCAAGAAACCAACCTGGCCCCAACCGCCTGGATCGGTCAGGAACACTTGGTTCGGATCGGTGTAGTCCGCCGAGGAGCCAACCGTGTATTCGCCGTCACGATCGAAACCGAAGGTCAGATCATCGAGCAAGCTGGGATCGCGTCCGCCGAGAATGTTCCCGCCTCGGCCGGCGTACGATTCATAGTCGATATCGTTGCGATCAAGCTCGGAGCGGGAAATGTCCGCGGTGAACAACAACTGGTCGGTGGCCGACCAGCTTGTGTTCAGGCCGATCGCAAAGATCTCCGCCTCGTTGCCTTCGGTGTCGGTCCGCAAAATCGGGCCGACCCCGCTATAGCTGGCCGACTGGGCGAACTGACCAGACTGACCGACAACGGAGACCTCGTCATCGCCGACGCCGGCCCAAGACGCGATTGGCGTTTCCACACCACGGAAAATCCCGGAGTCCTCGGTGTCGGTGTAGAAGGCGTCCAAGGTGGCTTGGAACGTGTCGTTGGGCTCAAACTGGAGCGCGCCGGTGACCGAGGTGCGCTCAAACTCGCGCGAAACCGAGCCGGTGCGCGGGTTGTCGCGAGGGAACACTGCGCCTGTTGTGGCGTCCACCGCCGTTTGGAAATCCCCGGTCTTCAGTTCGCGGGACGTGAACTGCGTCGGGTTGGACTGCACGGTCAAGCCCAGCGACCACCCGAGCGTACCAGCCTCGTTCTGGTCGATGAGCGACCCAAAGAAGCGGTAGCCGTCATCGTTAAAGTCAGGGTTCAACTGGTCTTGGTCGTTGAACACATAGCGCGCCGACAGGTTGATTTGCCGCGAGTCAAAATCGAGCGGACGGACCGTGCGCAAATCGACCGCGCCGGCAATCCCTGTTGCGGCGAGTCGGGCGTCCGGCGTCTTGTAGACAAGGCCTTGATTGATCAGTTCCGATGGGAATTGGTCGAACTCAATCCCGCGGTTGTTGCCAGCCGAAACGACTTCGCGCCCATTGAGCAGGGCGAGGGAGAAGTCCGGGCCAAGGCCGCGGATCGAGATCTGTTGCGCCCGGCCGCGCACCCGCTGCGCCGTCACGCCAGGCAGACGCGCCAAGGAGTCAGCGATCGAAAGGTCGGGCAGCTTACCGATGTCTTCAGCCGTGATGGCCTCAACAATCGAGGTGTTTTCGCGCTTGGCTTCGAGAGACGTCTCGATCGAGGCGCGAATGCCCGTGACCTGAAGGCGATCCGTGGGTTCCTCGTCGTCGTCCGTGTCTTGTGCTGCAGCATAACTCCCCATCGCGGTCGCCAGAATGGCGGCGGCGGCGCTGCATTGTAGGCGCATGCGAAGTGACTGTTTGCGCATGATTCAGTTCCTCCCTCAGACAGTGTTCTTTCGCTGGCTTCCACCCGCTTTGTTGATGCAAGTTACTGCAAGCGCGCCGATCGGCAAAACGAATTTTCACATGACGGACAGCATCTCGTAATCTTCCCGTCATGTGTTGACTCGCAATGGATAACGGCCATAGGCAATGGCGGATGACGTTGGTGATCAGCGTGTCAATTCAGCAACACTGGCTGGCAAATCTCAGCCTGCAAATTTTTGCAAATTGAATGCAGTGCACAAGGCGCACCGCACCTGCAGCAAACCCAGCGGTCTCGGGTGACGACCGAGTGCGCGCTACGCCCCGCAGCTTTGGCGAATGATCAGTTCAGTGGGAGTGCGCTGGGATTTCCCCGGTTTGCCACCCGTATCGAGCAGCTTGGCGACCAGGAGTTTGCCGGCCATGGCCACGTCTTGAGACACTGTGGTCAGCGCGGGATCGGCCAATCGGCTGGCGGGGATGTCATCATAGCCGACCACCGCCACATCCTGCGGTGTACGCAGCCCCGCCGAACGCAGGGCGCGCACAGCGCCAAGGGCGATGAGGTCGCTCGCCGCCACGACGCCGTCAAACTCAAGGCCTTCAGCCAGGGCGCTTTGCACCGCGGTCGTCGCCGACTCCGTCTCAAAGTGCGATCGCAAGATCCGCTCCTCGGGCACGTCCAATCCCGCTTCGACATGCGCCTCCACAAAACCGTGAAAGCGTTGCAGCGCTTCAGGCACGTTGCGGTCGCCCATGAACAAGAGCCGACGACGCCCAAGACGCAGCAAGTGTGCGGCCGCCCGTTTGCAGCCCAGTCGATTGTCGCTGCCCACCGAGCAATAGCCCTGGTCCGGCATTTCCGCGCCCCAAACCACAAACCGCTCATCTTGATGCGTCAGGCGGTTGAGTGCCCCATGCAACGTGCATTGCCCGATGAAAATCACCCCATCGGTGCGGCTGGTGTCCATGGCGTACTGCAACTCGTCGAACGTGGTCGGCGCGATATGGCTGAGCAGCACATCACAAGAGCGATCGCGCGCCGCCTCGCCGATGGCGGCCAGGAGCGCCACAAGGAACGGGTCTTCCAGTCGGGCCGACCGCGCCTGCGGCCGTGGCACCACAACCGCCACCGTCGCTTCCGCGCCGCTTGGCCCGGCCGGCATGGTGCCGCGAAACGGGTAGTCCAGTTCGCGAGCCAGCTTCCAGATGCGCTGTTTGGTCACCCGGTTGACAGCGGGGCTGTCATTCAAGGCGCGCGAAACCGTGGAGATGGACACGCCCGCCCGCGCGGCCAGGTCATCAAGGCGCACTGAGCGCTTGTCTTTGGTCTCCGTCATGGCCGCGTCTATGTTGGTCGTGTCGTCGTTCAATAGTCGTGGGACCAATACCCCGTGTTGGGTCTGAGAGTCTCGGGGGCGCACCCATCCACCCGATACGCTTCACTGGATGAGAGCCGCACGCGAAACCGATCAGTCGGCACATCAGGTCGCCATGCAATGGGCTCGTCAGTCAAGTTGAACACACACGACATGCGCACGTCGTCCAGCTGACGCTCAAACGAGACCACTCCGTCCGGCGCGTTGAACATGGTCAAAGAGCCATGCCGCAACACCGCCGAGGACCGCCGCGTGGCCAAGGCGTCGCGAGCGAACGCCAAAACCGACCCGGGCAGTTGGTCCTGCTTGGCTTGGGCGAGCGCCACATGTCGCGGATCCACCGGCAGCCAGGGCGCGGCCTCGCTGAAGCCGGCATGGGGGCCCTCGTCGGTCCAGGGGAAGGGCGTGCGTGCGCCGTCCCGGCCCAGCGTGTGAGGCCAGTTCTCCAGAGCTTCGGGGTCTTGGAGGTCCTCAAACGCCACATGCGCTTGGGGCAGGCCGAGTTCCTCACCTTGGTACAGGAACACGTTCCCCCGCAACGACAGCAACAACGCCAGGTAAAGCTTGGCGAAGCCCGGCGTTTCGCGCCCACCGCTCCAGCGCGACACCGCCCGCGGGGCGTCATGGTTGGAGAACGCCCACGACGGCCAGCCCTCGCCAGGATCGCCCGGCCATTGCGCCATCGACTCATGGACCGTCTTGGAGAAGATCTCGGGCGCATAGAGGAAGTCAAAACCGTAGGCCGAATTCAGTCGCGTTTCGCCGTGGGTAAAGGCGCGCATTTCGGCAAGCGGCTCGGGTCCGCCGACTTCGGCCACGGTAAAACGCGCCCCATACGCATCCAGCAGGGCGCGCACCCGCTCAAGGAAAAACGCAATGTCGGGGTGCGACTGATTGTAGGCGTGATGTTGGAGGTCGAACGGCCGCGTCACCTCCGACAAAGGCGCGCCCGAGGGTGGGTTGTCCGTCAAATTCGGATCGTGCATCGAGAAATTGATGGCGTCGAGGCGGAAGCCGTCCACGCCCTTATCCAGCCAAAACCGAGCCACGTCCAACAATGCGTTCTGCACCTCAGTGTGGTGCACATTCAGTTGGGGCTGTGAGGCCAAAAAATTGTGCAGATAGTATTGTTTGCGTCGGCCGTCCCAGCGCCAAGCCGGCCCGCCGAACACAGACTGCCAGTTCGAAGGCGGCGATCCGTCCGGCTTGGCGTCCGCCCACACATACCAATCGGCTTTGGCGTTCGTGCGGTCCGCCCGGCTTTCCTCAAACCAACGATGATCTGAGGAGGTGTGCGAGTAGACCTGGTCGATGATCACGCGCAATCCGAGCTCGTGGGCGCGCGCAATCAAGCGGTCAAAGTCAGCCAACGTGCCGAACGTCGGGTCGACGTCGCAGTAGTCCGCGACGTCATAGCCAAAGTCACGCATGGGGGACGTGAAGAACGGCGAAATCCAGATCGCGTCGACGTGCAGGGACGCAATGTAGGGCAGGTGCTCCACAATACCGGGGAGATCACCGACGCCATCACCGTTCGTGTCACGAAAGCTGCGCGGATAGATGTGATAGATGGTGGCGCCTTTCCACCAAGGCTCAGCTCGGCGCGCGCGCGCGTCCGCGCCACCGCTTTCAAGGACGGCGACGTCAATTGGGCTCATGGTCAATTCTCAACAGTCGAACGACAAACAACGAAACTCACCGCGTCGATTTCAAGGCGCACACTCCCAGGGGCTTGGCTTTCGGCCGGGCACGCCCCCATCACGCTGGTCCATGTCAGCGCCCGCCCGTCGACCGGCGCGTCAATGCTACGCGCGGCGTTTTCAGAGTTAAATGCGGCGAGATAGACAGCGCCAGTGTCCGGATCAGTGCGTTCGAGCACCAAAAGACCGCCCTCGGAATCGGCGTGACGCACGCGCTGGTCGCCCCGCCGGAACGCGGCGTGCTCGCGCCGCACCGCAGCAAGCTCAGCGATCGCCACATACAACGGATGGCTGGTGTCAAAGTTCGACTCCGCCGTGGTCGCGTCCGTGCCGACCAAGTCGTTGTCGTTGTAGTCGGGTGTCAAGCTAGGGAACATGTTTTCGCGCGCGGGCCGGTCGCCGCCGTCAGACACGAAGCCCTGTTCATCGCCATAATAGATGGTCGGCACCCCGCGTGAGAAGAACATCACCGCATGGGCAAGTTTGAGGCGCGCCAACATTTCAGCATCGTCCATCTCTGGGTTGGCTTCGCGCAGGAACATGGAGAACCGCCCCATGTCGTGATTGCCCAGGAATGTCGGCAATTGTCGAGCGGTGTCCGCGCCGCCCTCATACATGTCGTCCATCCGGAACAATCGGTTCAAGCCTTCGGCCGGCTGGCCGTCGGCCACATAGCCGCGCACCTGACCTTGAAAGGCGAAGTCGAGCACGGTGGGCAAGGTTTCCACTTTGGTGAAGCGCGCCAACTGGCCAGCATCAAACTCATACACCTCGCCAAAGACATGGAAGTGATCGATGCCCAAGCTCGAGGCGTGTTCGAGGATCGCAGGGGTGAAGATCTGCCAAAACTCAGAGTCGACATGCTTGGCGGTATCAATGCGGAAACCGTCAACGCGGTAATCGCTGATCCACGATTTGTAGATCTCGATCATGCCCTCCACGACCCGCGGGTTCTGCGTCATGAGGTCATCGAGCCCAGAAAAGTCACCCGTCACGACGCTCTCGCCAACCCAGACGGAATCGCCGCGATTGGAATAGTAAAGCGGGTCGTTGAGCCACGCCGGAGTTTTGCGGTCTTGTTCGCCCTCTGGCACAAACACGGTGTAGGCGTAAGACGGGTTGGTCAGCTGCGCATAGTGCTCGGCAGAGGCGTGCTCAGGATCAAGCCCTAAAAACCCCTCATTGATCCGCTCCCCGTCAGGTCCGCCCACGGTTGAGAACGGGTATTCGGCGACAGGGCGGTAGGGGCAGTCCATCCATTCATTAAACTCAACCGACGGGTTGGGGCCGTGGCATTCCTGGTACTTGATCACATCGGCCGTGTGATTGGTGATGATGTCCAAATAGACCTTCATCCCGCGCGCATGCGCCGCCTCGACCAGCGCTGCAAAGTCCTCGCGCGTGCCCAAATGCGGGTCCACATTGGTGAAGTCGGTGATCCAATAGCCATGATAACCTGCCGACTCCGCACCCGGCCGGCCCTGCACAGCCTTGTTTTCGAAGATTGGCGTCAACCAAATCGCGGTCGCGCCAAGCCCTTGAATGTAGTCGAGCCGCGCGATCAGCCCCTGCAGGTCGCCCCCATGGTAAAAGCCGTTGTCAGTGGGATCAAAGCCGTGGGTCAGGCGATCGCCCTCCAGCCCGCCAAGGTCGTTGCTCGGATCGCCATTCTCGAACCGATCGGGCATCACAAAGTAGATCACTTCATCTTCAGGCCCGCGATCATGGATGCTGGACGCCGCGTGGGCGTCCTCATCTTGGGCGAGTGAGGCGGGGGTCAACGCCATAGCCAACGCCAATGCTCCCCAACGAACAGCAGATAACGTGCGATCTCGCCTCATCAATCGGCTCCCTATTGACAACCAGCCCGCTTAAACTTGCAGAGCTTTTCACATAAGTGATCACCGTAACGTCGAATGGCCGTATCGGCAAAGCCGTTTTTCATTCCTCGTTTCTCGAAGGTTGCGCGCAGTCGAACCATACGATTGGGCTTGCAAATCCGCCTGTGTTTGCGATCATTTGCAGTGCGGTCCATCACAAACACAACAGACCAGGGAGGGGACCATGCGCTTTCATCACCCGATGCGGCTTGTCCGCGCCATGAGGCTTGCGGTTGCGTGCGCAGCGCCACTGCTCATCGTTGCGCCCAGCATGGCGCAATCCGGCGATGACGCCGCCGATGGCGCGACCCTGACCGTGGCGAGCCCCAATGGCGACCTTGCGCTCACGCTCTCATCCCCAGGCGGCCAGCCGACCTACACTGTGCACTATCGCGGGGAGGAGACGGTTGCGCCCTCCAAGCTCGGTTTGCGCTTTGCTCAAGGCGCCAGTTTGGACGAGGGCTTGGAGCTCAGCGAGGAGGCCGCAACCGCGAGCGCGGACATCGTTTGGGAACAGCCCTGGGGCGAAAAGCGTGAAGTGCGCGACCATCACAACGCGCTCACCGCAACATTCGCCGGCGCCGGGGATGACGCCCCCGAGTTCCAGATTGAAGTGCGCATGTTCGATGCAGGCGTCGCCTTTCGCTATGTGGTCCCGGACACCGGTCCGCGGATCATTGTTGATGAGATCACCGAGTTCCGTCTCGACGAGAGCGCCAGGGCGTGGTGGACGCCCGCCGGCGAGTTCAACCGCTACGAATACACCTACCGTGTCACCGACTTGACCGAAGCGTTGCGGGCGCACACCCCGTTCACCGTGCGCCAGGAGGATGGCGTGCACATCGCGATCCACGAAGCCGCTTTGGTGGACTATGGCGGCATGTGGCTCGACCAGCGCCGCGGCGGCGTTCTCGAAGTCGACATCGCCCCACGTTATGACGGCACGAAAGTCCATGTGGAGGGCGCGTTCACCACGCCGTGGCGCGTTGTGCAGATCGCCCCCGATGCGCCAAGCCTGATCAATGGCGCCGACATTTACCTGAACCTCAATGAGCCGAACGCTCTGGGCGACGTGTCCTACTTCGAGCCCGGCAAATACATTGGCATTTGGTGGGGGATGCACATCGGCGTCTACACCTGGGGCTCGGGACCGATCCACGGCGCTACGACCGAAAACACTAAGCGTTACATTGATTTCGCAGCTGAGCATGGCTTCACCGGCGTGTTGGTCGAGGGCTGGAACATCGGTTGGGACGGGGACTGGTTCCACAATGGCGACCTGTTCAGCTTCACCGAGAGCTACCCGGACTATGACTTCGCCGAACTCGCCGCCTATGCGCTCGAGCGCGGCGTGCGGCTGATCGGCCACCACGAAACCTCAGGCAACATCACCAATTACGAAAACCAACTTGAGGCTGGGCTCGATCTCATGGCCGAGCATGGCGTGCGGGTGATCAAAACCGGCTATGTCGCCGACGCCAGCGACCTCAAATACATCGGCCCCGACGGCGAGCCCCGCTACACCTGGCATGACGGGCAGGAGGCCGTGCAACATCACCAGCGCGTGCTCGAAGCGGCCCACCAACGCGGCATCGCCATCAACGCCCACGAGCCTGTGAAGGATACCGGCCTGCGTCGCACCTATCCCAACGCCGTCAGTCGCGAGGGCGCGCGCGGCCAAGAGTTCAACGCCTGGGGCACCCCGCCCAACACGGCTGAGCACTTGGCGATCTTGCCGTACACGCGGATGCTGTCCGGCCCGATGGATTTCACGCCGGGCATTTTCGATCTGATGCCGAACGGCGAAGACGACATCAATCGCGTGCCCACCACGCTCGCCAAGCAGTTGGCGTTGTACGTGGTCATTCACAGCCCCGTGCAAATGGCCGCCGACCTGCCCCAAAACTACGAAGCCCGCATGGACGCCTTCCAGTTCATCAAGGACGTGGCGGCCGACTGGGAAACCACGATCGCGCTTGCCGGCGAAGTCGGCGAGTATGCGGTCATCGCGCGCCAGGAACGAGGCGGGCGCGAGTGGTTCTTGGGCGCTGTGTCGAATGAGGATGAGCGCAATCTCGACATATCGTTGTCCTTCCTCGAGGCCGGGGTGTCCTACACCGCACAGATCTATCGCGACGGCGACGCCGCCCACTGGATCGACAATCCCTACGACTTGGCGATCGAGAGCATCGATGTGACGGCTGAAACCTCGCTGCCGGTGCGTCTCGCCGCCAGCGGCGGCCTGGCGGTGCGTTTCATCCCGCAAGAGTAGGGGGCGGCCATGCGCGTAACTTTGCGATGGATGTGCGGCCTCGTTGCGTTTGCCTTGGCGGGGTGTGCAACGCCGCCCACGGGGCGGTACGAGGCCGTCTCTTCGGCGCCATCCCAACATGGCCAGGCGGCCGAACGCGCGGTCACCGTTTGGCTGCCGCCCGGCTACGATCAAACCGACGCGCGCTACCCCGTCATCTACGCCCATGACGGCCAGAACCTGTTCGAGCCGGGCAATGCGTTTGGGGGGCAAGAATGGATGCTCGATGAAACGCTCGAGCAGATGATCGCCGCTGGTGAGATCCCGCCGGTGATTGTCGTGGCGTTGTCCAACACGGCCCGGCGCTGGCAAGACTATGCGCCGCAAAACGTCATCGAGCGCTTGCCCGCCCCCTTGCGCGCGCAGATGTTGGAAGAACGCGGCGCGCCTCTTTATGGCGACGCCTACGTCGCGTACCTGGTGGGCGAAGTGAAGCCGCAAATTGACCGCGACTATCGAACCCGGCCTGCGGCCGAACACACATTTCTGCTGGGATCATCCATGGGCGGACTGATCTCCCTGTATGCGCTTGGCCAGCACCCTGAGGTCTTTGGCGGCGCGGCCATGCTGTCCATCCACTGGCCGTTGGCCGATCCCAACCACCCCGACGCGCTCGAGGCCATCGCCGCCATGCAGTCTTGGCTCGAACAAAGCGGCCTCGACCCGGACCGCCAGCGCCTGTGGTTCGATCGCGGGACCGAGGGGCTCGACAGCCACTACGCGCCCTACGCCCTGGCGATGGAGGCGTATTTCGATCATCGCGGTTGGCCAGCCGCGTTTCGCACTTACGAGGGCACAGATCACAATGAGGCGGCCTGGGCGGCCCGTCTCGATGAGCCGCTGCGACACCTGCTTGGATCGTTGCAACCGTAATGAAAGTTTTTGAAAAGGCGCCCCTTCCAGTGCGACACCAACGCGACGCGTCGACCCGCTGCGCCCATCGAAATTGTCAGCAGAACAAAAGGATTGCTGGCCTAGTGCTCTTGTGACAGAGTTGAGCTTAATCGCGCAGCGCCACTGCAAAAAAATTCAAATGAGCGCAAAGGTCGCGATGGGGAGGACATCATGCAGAACGCGACGCACAAGGCGCGGCTCAAGTTCTGGCAGATCTGGAACATGTGTTTCGGATTTCTGGGCATCCAGATCGGCTTTGAGCTCCAGGCCACGAACACAAGCCGCATCTTCCAAACGCTTGGCGCCGAGGTTGACGCTCTGCCCATTCTCTGGATCGCTGCGCCGCTCACCGGTCTGATCGTCCAGCCCATCATTGGCTATATGAGTGACAAGACCTGGACCCCGCTTGGCCGCAGGCGCCCGTATTTCTTGGTGGGGGCGATCCTGGCGAGCACGGCGTTGTTCATCATGCCCAACTCCGGTCTGTTGTGGATCGCCGCCGGCATGCTGTGGATCAAGGACGCGGCGCTCAACATCACCATGGAGCCGTTCCGCGCCTTCGTCGCAGACAACCTGCCCGACGAACAGCGCCCGACGGGATATGCGTTACAGAGCTTTTTCATCGGTGTCGGCGCGGTCGGGGCGGCGGCCTTGCCCTGGGTGCTCACCAACTGGGTGGGCATCGCGAACACGGCCGAACCTGGCGTCGTCCCACCCTCGGTGCAGATCGCCTATTATGTCGGCGCCGGCTCACTGTTCCTGGCGGTTTTATGGACGGTCTTGCGAAGTCGCGAGTATTCGCCGGAACAATTGGCCGCCTTCGAGCGGGCCCGGCGCGAGCTGTTGGGCGACGACGTCCTCGAGCGTCCCCCCGCGCCGACCGACGCCAATCTCTACATTCGCAACGGCCTCATTTGGGTCGCCGTCGGCGCCGCCATGGCCGGGCTGGTGTGGTATCTGCGCGCCTATGACAGCACCAACATTTTCGCCCAAGCGCTGGGCATCGACATCGAGATCAAGCAGGAATTGTATGTCCTGGCCGGACTGGTCGCCGGTTATGGTGTGATCCAGATCGTTGCAGGTCTTCTGCGCGGCCGAGCCCCCGTCGAAGAAACGCCGAATCATTCGGGACTTGTTGAGATCATTGAGGATCTCTACCGCATGCCAACAACCATGCGCCAGCTCGCTGTGGTGCAGTTCTTTTCCTGGTTCGCCATGTTCGCCATGTGGATCTTCGCCGTCCCTGCGGTGGCCGATTTCCACTTCGCAAGTCCCGACCCGCAAAACCCGGTCTACGCCGAAGGCTACCAGAACGCGGGCGATTGGTGGGGCGTGCTGTCAGCGGTGCGCAACGGCGTGGCGGCCGTCGGCGCCTTGGCCATCATTTGGCTGGCTCAGCGGTTTGATCAGCGTCGTTTGCATGCGCTCAACCTGATGGTCGGTGCGGTCGGGTTTGTCTCCATGTACGTGATCCGCGACCCGAACTGGTTATGGATTTCCATGGTCGGTATTGGCATTGCGTGGGCGAGCATCGTGTCCGTTCCATATTCAATTCTGTCCTCGGCCGTACCAGCAAAGAAAATGGGTATCTACATGGGGATATTTAATATCTTCATTGTTGTTCCGCAGCTTGTCGCCGCCACGCTCCTTGGTTTTTTGCTGAGCACATTCTTCAACAGTGAGCCCATCTTTGCGTTAATGCTTGCGGGAGGCTCGTTCGTGATCGCCGCCATCGCAACGTTCTTTGTGCGCGACGCGGTGGGCGACAAGCGTGAGGCGCTGGCGGCGGCCTCCGCCAATGCAGCGGAGTAGGGCCCATGCGCAATATTGGTCTCATCGCGGCGATCGCCCTGGCTTTGGTCGGTTGCGTCTCGCGCGCCCCAGACCTTGGGGCCAACCAAGCCGCGGACTGGACGCCAGAGCCTTATGTTCAAACGCCGCATCCCGAGTGGGCGCGCAACGCCGTGATCTACCAGATCAACACCCGTCAGTTCACGCACGACGGCACGATCCGCGCCGCGCGGGAACACCTGGCGCGCTTGGACGAGATGGGCGTCGATATTCTCTGGCTCATGCCGATTCATCCCATTGGCGAAGAAAAGCGTAAAGGTACGCTCGGCAGTCCTTATGCGGTCAAAGATTATCGCGCGGTCAATCCAGAACTGGGCACAATAGAAGACTTGCGGCACTTTGTGCATGAGGCGCATGAGCGCGGGATGTACGTCATCCTTGATTGGGTGGCCAATCACTCCGCCTGGGACAACCCGATGATCACCGATCATCCCGAATGGTATACGCTGGGACCCGACGGAAAGCCCCAGCATCCGCCAGGCACCGACTGGACCGACGTCGCCGACCTTAACTTCGACGATCCCGCGCTGCGCCAATACATGGCCGAGTCCATGTTGTTCTGGGTCGAAGAGGTGGGCGTCGACGGCTTCCGCGCCGATGTGGCCGGCTTTGTGCCCCTCGACTTTTGGGAGGACACGCGCGCGCTGCTGGAGACGGTCAAGCCAGTGTTCATGCTTGCGGAATGGGAGACGCGCGACGTCCATCAACGCGCCTTCAGCGCGTCTTATGCGTGGGACTGGAAAAACGCCATGCAAGCCGCGGTTCGCGAGCAATCGACCGACGCCGTCCGCGGTGTGATGGCCAACAAGCAGAACACCTGGCCGCGTGACGCCTATCGCATGCACTACACCGCCAACCATGACCAGAACACCTGGGACGGGACGGCCTCGCAGATCTATGGCGACGGATTGGAGATGGCGATTGTGTTCTCCTTTACCGCAGAGAGCATCCCGCTGATCTACAACGGACAAGAAGCCGGCCTCGACCACCGATTGGCCTTCTTCGAGAAGGACGAGATTGTTTGGCGCGATCACCCCCACGCCGACCTGTTCACGACGCTGATTGACCTCAAAACCGATACCCGCGCCTTGCGGAATGGAACCGACGGCGCGCCGGCGGTCATGATTGAGAACTCAAATCCCGACGCGGTATTGAGCTTCACACGTCAGTCGGCGGATGATGGCGTGGTCGTGGTGCTGAACTTCACCAACCAGCCCCAACGCATTGAGCTCACGGGCGCCGCCTTCGCCAATGCGCGCGGGTCGTATCGCGACCTGATCACCGGTCAGTCCCATGATCTGGGCGCGACGCTCGAACTGGACATGCCCGCCTGGGGTTATGTTGTGTACGTTCGCTAGGCTTGGGCGGTCAGGACACATGAGAGCGGCACGCACAGCTTTGTGGCGCGCAGTTGTGATGACGTCCGGATTGACCTCTCGGCGCGCCCAAACCGCGTGATGGGACGTGATGGCGCCATGCCGATCACGTCCCGTGTGGTGCAGAACGATCTACGAGTTGGTCGCTTCAGCCTCGATCTGTTCGTGCAGCCAAGCGGCGTGACGCGGCGCCGTTTTGGTTTGGCTCCACTCATCGAGCATGTCCGGTGCAACGCGGTGCAGTTCATCCAGCTGGTCTTGCGTGCACGTGTTGGCGGCTAACTCCAACCGGTGCCCGTTGGGATCAAAGAAGTAGATCGACTTGAAGATGCCGTGATTGGTTGGCCCCAACACGTCGATCCCCAGGGACTCCACGTGCGCCTTGGCCGCCATCAGCGCGTCGAGCGACTCCAGTTTGAGGGCGATGTGCTGCACCCAAACCGGCGTGTTGTGATCGCGGTCCATGTCTGGCTTGGTTGGAAGTTCAAAAAACGCCAGCACGTTGCCATTCCCTGCGTCGAGAAAGATGTGCATGTAAGGGTCAGGTTCTCCTGTAGAGGGAACCTTGTCCTCAGCGATGGCCAATTGAAAATCCATGCCGAGCACCTTTTGGTAGAACTCGACCGTTTCTTTGGCGTCTTTGCACCGATACGCAACATGGTGAAAGCCGTGCGTTGTGATCGGGGCGCCCGTCATGACGCGCTCTCCTCAACCGTCAAGGCGCCGCGGCGGATCTGGTCGCGCTCCATGGATTGGAACAGGGCTTTGAAATTCCCCTCGCCAAAGCCTTCATCGCCCTTGCGTTGAATGAACTCAAAGAAAACCGGGCCAAGCTGAGTTTCCGAGAAGATCTGCAAAAGCAAGCGCGGATCGTTAGCCTCGGTGGAGCCATCCATCAAAATGCCGCGTTCTTTCAACGCATCGACAGGCTCGCCATGGTTGGGCAGGCGTTCTTCAAGCATCTCATAATAGGTCTCAGGCGGGGCGCTCATGAATGGCGTTCCGGCTTCTTTCAGTCTGTCCCAACTGTCGATCAGATTTCCAGATGAGAACGCAATATGCTGAATGCCTTCTCCGCCGAATTGACGCAGGTATTCTTCGATCTGACCTTTGCCGTTTTCGCCTTCCTCATTGAGGGGGATGCGAATTTTGCCATCCGGCGCAGTCAAGGCTTTTGAGGTCAAGCCCGTGTACTCACCTTTGATGTCAAAAAAGCGGATTTCTTTGAAGTTAAACAGGGCCTCATAGTAATCAGCCCAGTAAGCCATGCGACCAACGTAGACATTGTGCGTGAGGTGGTCGATCACGTCAAAGCCGGCGCCCACGGGCTTGGGGTCAACGCCCGGCAAGTAGTCAAAATCAATGTCGTAGATCGAGCCTTTGTCGCCGTAGCGATCGATCAAGTACACCAGCGCGCCGCCAATGCCCTTGATGGCCGGCAGCTTCAGCTCCATGGGGTTGGTGGGCAGGTCAACCAGTTCTGCGCCCTTCGCCAACACATGGCCGAGGGCCTGGCGCGAATCACGCACCCGAAACCCCATGGCGCAAGCCGACGGACCGTGTTCGCGTGCAAAGTAATACGCTGGCGTGTCGGGCTCGTAATTGGCCAGCATGTTGATGCCGCCCTGCCGCCAGAGCTGGACATCTTTGGAACGATGGTTGGCCACATGCGTGAAGCCCATGCGTTCGAAAACCGCCTCCAGCACGCCCTTTTCCGGCGCGCTGAACTCGATGAATTCAAAGCCGTCTAAGCCGGCCGGGTTCTCAAACAAATCCGCCATATCGTTCTCCGATTTGCATGCTGCCAATGAACACAGTATATTGTTGGTATCACAATAAGTTGCGATTGCAACTAAAATCAATGCGAATGATGCCAGACGTCAAAGATCTCCCCCGTTTTGCGCTCGACAGAGCTTGGATTTACAAAGTCAGCGTTCTGGCCGACCAGGTCGCGCGCCGGGTCGGGGAGGTCGTGCGCCGGGTTTCGGGCTTGAATCTCAGCCAGTGGCGAGTGATCGCCGCCATCGCCGATCGGCCTGGTCGCACAGCCAGTGAAGTCGTCGCCATCACGCCCATGGACAAGGGCATCGTCTCGCGCGCGACCGCAACATTGGTGGAGCGGGGACTGGTCCAACGCCGCGCCTCGTCGAGCGACGGTCGGCTGTCGCATCTATTCCTGACAAACGATGGCGAAGACGCCTACCAATCGATCATCGCCGCCCTTGCAACGACGGGCGCCGACGGCATGGCGACGCTCGACGGGGCGGACACCCGCGCCTTTCTCGCCATGTTGGAACAGGCGACAGCGCTGTACAGCCCAACCGACGACGATGCCGCAACGCCTTAGGCGGCCGGCTCAGCCTCCACCGTGTTGCGCAAAACACCGACGGCGGAGATCTCAACCTCGACCAGATCGCCGGCCTGCAAGAACACCGGCGGCGTCCGTTTGGCCCCGACCCCGCCAGGCGTGCCGGTGGCGATGACATCGCCGGGAGCCAAGGGCGTGAACCCCGAGCAATACGCAATCAGCTCGGGAATGTCGAAGATCAGCTGTGACGTTGAGGCGTCTTGCATCACCGCACCGTTCACACGCGTGGTCAGCGTCAAAGCGGACGCATCGCCGACCTGGTCTGGCGTCACCAGCCACGGACCAAGCCCGGCGGTCCTGGGAAAGTTCTTGCCGGGCGTGAACTGACTGGTGTGGCGCTGCCAATCGCGCACGGTGGCGTCGTTGAAACAGGTATAGCCGGCGACGTGATCCAACGCGGTGTCGCGGCTGATGGCCCGGCCCGGCTGGCCGATAACGATCGCAAGCTCGCCCTCAAAGTCGAGGTGCTCGGAGGCCCGCGGGCGCTGGATCGGCTCGTCATGGCCGACCAGGGTGTCGGCGAACCGTGTAAAGACGGTGGGATACGCCGATGGATCCCGTCCGGTTTCCTGCCGGTGCAATTCGTAATTCACACCGATGCACAAGATCTTCGTAGGGCGGGGGATCACGGGCTGAAGAGCGACCGCATCCAGCGCCACGCGGGGTCGATCCGTCAACATCGGCTCGGTCAAACGCGCGGTTCCGGCCGCCGCGATGAACGACGCAAGATCCGCATACCGTCCGTCGGCGGAAAGGTCGACGACGTCCTGGCCAACGACACAGCCAAAGCGATCGCGTCCCTCATGTTCATACGAAACATAACGCATCGCGCGCCCCTTTTTTTTGAGCAAGGCCAAGGTCCACGACCACGGCCGATGCCCGATCGGGCGACCACCCCAGCGCAACGCTTCGCCAACCGCGCCCGTGAGCGGCCAACCCGGGTGCGCCCGCACAGCATGTTGGCCCGGACCAATGAAGCATTGAGACCGTGATCGAGATTGGCCTATCAATCAATGCGCGCTGCTTAAACGAGCGCCCCCAAAACCCATCGCCTTGCGCACGTGTTGGCGAGCAAAGCGCCGTTTAGGCGAACTGGGAGAACCAACATGCCGTTCGATCGCGACGATCTCGACTTTCAACTCTACGATGTGTTGCGCCTTGAGGACATGCTCGCGCGTCATGATGATCTCGATCGCGCCGCTATCGACGGCATGATCGACATGACCTCGCAGCTGGCGGCTGAGAAACTCGAGCCTTTCGGCGACCTCTTCGATTCTGATGAGCCTCGTGTCGAGAACGGGGTGGTGGTGTTGCCGCCAGCATTGGCCGCCGCTCACCAGGCGATCATCGACAGTGGTGTCAATGGCGCCGTCTTCGAGCCAGAGCAGGGCGGCATGGGACTGCCCGAGACGGTCCACCAAGCGCTGGCCTTCGTGCTAGCCGCCGGCGACGTATCGGCGGCGGCCTACAGCATGTTGTCGGTGGGCGCAGGACGCCTCATTCAGTCGTTTGGTTCCCCCGAGCAAAAAGAGACCTATCTGCGCCCGATCGTGGAGGGCCGGTTCACGGGCACCATGTGCCTGTCTGAACCCCACGCCGGGTCCTCACTCACCGACATCGCCACCAAAGCGACGCCGCTCGGCAATGGCCAGTACGCCATCAGCGGCAGCAAAATGTGGATCTCCGGCGGGGACCACGACCTGTCCGACAACATCATTCACATGGTGTTGGCCAAATTGCCCGACGCACCTGCGGGCGTGAAAGGCATTTCGCTGTTCATCGCCCCCAAACGCCGGGTTGGCGCAGATGGCGCTGTCGGCGCGCACAACAATGTCAGCTTGGTCGGCCTCAACCATAAGATGGGCTATCGCGGCACAACGAATTGCGCGCTGAATTTCGGCGAAACTGGCGAGTGTGTTGGCGAGCTCGTCGGTGAGCCGCACCAAGGCCTGCGTTACATGTTCCAAATGATGAACGAAGCCCGTATCGGCGTGGGTCTGGGCGCCACCGCATTGGGTCAAGCCGGCTACCAGGTGTCTCTGACCTACGCGCGTGAGCGTGTCCAAGGCCGCCACCCGGACGACAAGGATCCCGCCAGCCCAGCCGAGCCCATCATCGAACACGCCGACATCCGCCGTTTGCTTTTGGCGCAGAAGGCGAGTGTGGAGCCCGCTCTTGCCTTGGGCCTCTATTGCGCGCGGTTGGCCGACGACCTCGCTGACCCTGCACAAGCCGACACCAAGCAAACCAAAGCGTTGCTGCTCGACCTCCTCACGCCCATCGCAAAGTCCTGGCCGTCGGAGTTTTGCCTTGAGGCCAACAAGCACGCCATCCAAGTGCTGGGCGGCGCGGGCTACACGCGCGACTATCCCGTTGAGCGCTACTATCGCGCCAATCGGCTTAACCCCATCCATGAGGGGACCCACGGCATTCAGGGGGTGGATCTTTTGGGCCGTAAGGTTGTGGCGCACGACGGCGCGGCGTTCCAAGCCCTGGCCGCGGCCATGCAGACCGACATCGAGCACGCCGGCGCCCAACCCTTAGCCGGCGAGTTTGCGCCACAATTGGCCGCCGCGCTCGACCGGACGGCGATGGTCACCCGGGCTCTGATCGGTGAAATGGTCAACAGCCCTCGGCGCGGCTTGGCCAACGCGACCGTGTATCTGGACATGACCGGACATGTGGTGATGGCGTGGATGTGGCTGCGCCTTGTCGCGGCCGCCGATGCGCGTATGTCGGCAGGCGGCGCCATAACGCCGTTTCTCGAAGGCAAGCGCCAAGCGGCCCGCTATTTCTACGCGTTCGAACTCAGCCGTCTTGAGGGCTGGGAGGCGGTCCTGATGCGCAACGACCTGGCCGCATTTGAGATGGACGCAGCCTGGTTCTGATCGCCATCGGCGCACGCAATAGACCTGGCTGGCCTTTGCCGGGTCAGGCGACCAACGCCTCGATGGGATGGGCGGCGAACTGCGCCCGGGCCCAGCGCGCGCGCATGCGGCCCACCCGATTTTGACCTTCCGCGGCGATCGACGCGCGCAGCAAAGCGTCATCGGCGAAGCGCCGGATCTTGTCAGCGGCATCATCAAGGTCGGGGTCCGCCCAGACTTGATCGCGCATGGTGTAGACGCCGTCTGGGTCCACGCTCGGCGCTGGCGTCCAGCGCACCAGCGCAGCGTCCATGCCCTCCATAAAGTCCATATTGCCCGAAAACCCGGTGGCGATCGCCCCTTTGCCCATGGCGAAGGCTTCTGCCGGCCCCAACGCAAACCCTTCAGCGCGATGCAGTGACAGATACACGTCAATGTCAGCGACCAACCGGGCCATCTCGGCGTCGGTGAGAACATCCGACGACACCGCGATGTCGGGCCGTGAGTCGCACAACGCCAACAGTTCAGCGTGCCGGTGTTCGCACTCAGCAGCGTTGGATAGCTTGACAACCAGTCCCGCGCGCATGCTCGGTTCAGGCATGGCGCGCAGATACGCTTCGATGGCGCCCATGGGGTTTTTGCGCGTGGCGCTTGAGCGAAAGTCCGCCATCGCCAGGAAGATCACATCCCGGTCGGGGATAGCGAAGGGAAGCGTCTCGGCCATGGCCGAGGGTGCGCTCACCGGGTGGGGCATGACGCGAACCTTGTCCCCAAGGTCGCGAAGACCTTCGGCGACGTAACGGCTGGGCACCCAAACCTCGTGCAGCATACGCGCGAAGTCGATCCATTGTCGCGGCGCTCTGGGCAGCTCCCACGCCCAATAACCAATGCGATACCGCTGTCGCCAGGTCGCTGGCGGAAGGCGCGTCAGCACGGCGGCAGCTTCCGGCGGATTGCAGTGCAGGATCCACACCCCGCCTTGTCCATCGGCCAGGGGCGGCCCGGTGCGAAACGAGGAGGTGTCCAACAGCGCGCGCACATCGTGGCGGATCACGGGGAAACCGGCGTCTTCCAATGCGCTGGCCGTGAGCCGCCCAGCCCTGGCGATGCCAAATCTCTCACGCAGGAAGCCTGAGACAATCAGCGGGCCGCGGCGCTTTTCCGGTTCGCGCGCGCTGTCGTAAAAGGGGGGCGCGGCGGCGGTGTTGACCAATGTGCGCGCCAATGGCCGCAACGCCGATTTGAGGCGCTGAGAGGTCGCGCCAGAGTTCCACAAACGGGTTAAAAACGTTAGGGCCATGGCGTCCTAACCCATCGCCAACGTTAAGCGCCGTGTTCGGTGACGCCGGCGTCATGAACGCGGCCGGCCAGGTCGGCGGGGAGCGTCCACTTTTGCGCGTGGAAGCGCCATGCGTCGGCGATGATGGTGTCAATGCCCGATCGCTCAGGCGCAAAGCCCAACAGTTCACGCGCACGGGCCACGTCAGCGAACAATTGCGGGGCGTCGCCATCTCGGCGCGGATGCGCCTCGAAGGGCGGCTTGCTGCCGGTCACGCGCTCGACCGCCTGGAGCACCTCCAGCACGCTCACCCCCACGCCGGTGCCGACATTGCAGGCAAAGCCGCCAGGACCGGCCATCACCCGATCCAAGGCCGCCAAATGGGCGGCCGCCAAATCCATCACATGGATAAAGTCACGCACACACGTGCCGTCCGGCGTGTCGTAGTCGGTCCCAAACAGCTTCATGGCCCCGCCAATACCAGCGGCCGCCTTCAGTGCGTTGGGGATGAGATGAGATTCTGGGTCGTGCTCTTCGCCGATCTCCCCATCGGGGCTGGCGCCGGCGGCGTTAAAATACCGCAGGGCGGCATAACGAACCGCGTCCACGCCAGCGATGTCCGCCAACATTTGCTCCACGGCGAGCTTGGTTTGGCCGTACACATTCACCGGCGTGCGCGGTTCGTCCTCCGTGATCGGCACGGCGGTGGGTTCGCCGTAAACCGCGCAGGTCGAGGAAAACACCAGCGGCTTCACATCCGCGCGCGCCATGGCTTCCAGCAAGGTCATGACCCCGCCGACATTATTGCGCCAGAAGGCAAGGGGGTATCTCTGCCCCTCAGCCACTTCAATGTGGGCGGCGAAGTGCATCACAGCATCGGGTCTGTGGGTGGCGAAAGCGGCGTCCAGGGCGGCGGGGTCTTGAATGTCGCCTTCAAATAGGGGGCCCCATTGGACCGCATGGCGGTGACCGGCGGACAGATTGTCACACACCACCGGATGATCGCCGCGCGCCGCCAAGGCTTTGCAGATGTGCGCGCCAATGTAGCCAGCTCCGCCAACAACCAAAACCGTCACACTCATGCTAAGGCCCTCACCAACGATTAAAAACGAACCGAGTGCTTCACTTGCGGAGCGTCCTTATTGATCGTCAAGGACCTTTGCTCCGGGCGCATCAGTATGGGCTTGCCGCCGTGGACGAAACCCCGCGCAGCAGCGTCGCCATCGCGGCGCACCCTTGCATCAGCGATGCTATCGCGGTGTATTGCCTTTCCACACGGCGGTTTGGACCAATGACAGTGATATTAAGCGATCACCCGTCCCGCCTTGGAGAACAAAGCATATGGTGCAACTGTTAGACTGCACTCTAAGAGATGGCGGATACTATACAAAGTGGGACTTTGATCCTGATTTTGTGAAGAACTATATTGTGGCGATGGATGCAGCTCGGGTCGACTACGTCGAACTTGGCCTTCGCTCGTTTGAAAAGCGAGGTTTCAAAGGCGCATACGCGTATACAACTGAAGAATTCCTCAGCACGATCTATCTTCCAGACACATTGCATTACAGCGTTATGGTCAACGCCGCTGAGTTGTTGAGCCATCCTCACGGCCCCGTCCAAGCGCTTTGCGAATTGTTTCCGCCGGCTGATGAGTCAAAAGTATCGATGGTCCGAGTCGCCTGTCATGATTATGAATTACAGTCCGTATTGCCGGCAAGCGCCTGGATCAAAGACCATGGATACAAAGTTGCGTACAATGTTATGCAGATCGCGGGAAAGGACCGTGGTGACGTTGAGGGGTGTGCTCGTCTTGTGAGTGACTGGCCCATCGATGTTTTGTATTTCGCCGACAGTTTGGGATCCATGACGCCAGACGATGTCCGCGAGACTGTCGGCGCGCTCCGCACCCATTGGAGCGGTGAGATTGGCGTTCACGCCCACGACAGCATGGGCCGAGCGCTTGTGAATTCACTCGGCGCGGTGCGTGAAGGCGCAACGTGGGTCGATGGCGCCGTCACGGGGATGGGACGAGGTCCTGGCAACGCGAAAACCGAAGCTTTGATTATCGAACTTGAGGGCCGCCGAAACAAGCAGCCCATACTAACCCCGCTCGCGCGCGCGGTGAATCGTGATTTTCGACCGCTTCAACATGAGCACGGTTGGGGTCACAACTTGTTCTATCACCTTTCCGGCAAGTATAGTATTCATCCGACTTATATCCAGGAGATGTTGTCCGATCGGCGATATAATGCAGAAGATACACTCGCCGCCATCGAGCATCTCCGACAACTGGGAAACAGCCGACAATTTGATCGCCATCAAATGGAGGCCGCCCGTAACTTCTACGCTGCACCAGCACGGGGCGAATGGACTCCTCGCCAAATCATCGAAGGACGCGACATCTTGGTGCTTGGCAATGGTCCCGGCGTCGCAGCGCACCGCCCGGCGATTGAGGCGCTGGTTAACCGAGAGCGGCCAGTAGTCGTCGCCCTGAACACTGAAAGCGGCATTGCGCCCGAGCTCATCGATTATCGCGCCGCGTGCCATCCCCTTCGCTTGATCGCTGACTGCGATCTGCATGCAGAATTGCCTCAGACCCTTATAACGCCGCTTTCAATGCTTCCTGAGCCTCTAAAAGAACGATTATTGAAAAAGGAGGACATATGTGACTTTGGCATGCAGGTTGTCCCCGGTCAGTACAGTTTTGGAGATACATCCGTCGTAACCCCGAGCTCGCTGGTCATCGCGTACGTCCTCGCCATTTGTGCGAGTGGTCGAGCTAAAAGAATTCTCATGGCCGGATTTGATGGCTATCCCGGAGACGATCGCCGTAATGTGGAGATCGAGAATTTACTGACCCTATACAGTACCAAATCAAGTCGACCCCCTCTGTGCGCGATTACGAAAACGCGTCATTCAATCCCGACGACAAGCGTGTATGCACTGAATGTCTAGAAAGCTAACAGCATTCTTGCCGTGTCGTAAGGGAAGTCAGCGAATTTCGAGAAAAAATGTCCGACCATTCGCCGACGTTGAAGGCGGTCTCGTCGAGATCAAGTTAGGTCAATTGTCAAAAGTCGAAGATATTGACAGCATTGTTTTATCGACCAACGACCCAGAGGTGATTGACATTGCGGCCGGAATGAACATTGCCAGCCTTATAATTGATATACGACCAGATGATTTGTGCGCATCGAGCACAAGCACCGATGCATTGATCCGTTACGTACCTTCCATCATCAATGAGGGCGATATTTTATGGACACACGTAACCTCACCATTCTTCGACGAAGAGCGGTATCGGCAAGTAATTGAAAAGTATCATGACTTTAATATATCGGGTGATTTCGATTCGATTATGACGGTGACTGAGGTATACAGTTTTTTGTGGTCGCCGAATGGTCCGCTAAACTACAATAGTGATGAATTGAAGTGGCCAAGAACGCAAGAATTAGAACCGATTTATGAAATCAACAGCGCGGCGTTCCTCGCGCCTCGTACGACGTATATGGCGCCGCAGTACAATAGAATAGGCGCTAAGCCCTATTTTATGGTGTGCTCTAAGGGCGATGCGATGGATATTGACTGGCCTGACGATTTCGATCTGGCGGAGCTGGTTTATCGACATCGAAAGCGCAAGTAATTCGGGCGGAGATGCGGCTAACGGACCGGCCAGCGCCTTGGGTGTGGGACATATTGTTTTGGAGCTTCCGGAACGAAGCGACAGAAACGATGTCTTCTAAGGGAGTTGAATTAATTGGTTGCTATACAGTGATTATTAAATATCGATCGGCCCGAGCTTGTCGTCGCAACTGCTAGGTCGCGATAAAAAGCTGTCAGTCTAAAATCATTGATCGCTCATTTGGCCCGGACTCCGACTCTAGTAACGGTCAACGCGTTCCAAAGTAATTTGACTTAAGCAGGCAGTCAGTTCACGGCCGTCATTATCGCCTCTCGATGCGGGAGATTTGGTATAGGGAAATTTCAGAGCCAATTGTATGTCGCGAGTAGCGTCATCGGACTGGATTTTACAAACGCCAAAAAATCGAATCGGGTACGGGCGGTGTTGTCGCAGTTTGGATTTCAGCCGCCGAGCCCAAACGAACGATCCATCCATATCATGCTGAATGACAGATCGAAGGTTAATCACTTTGTCATCGACAAGCAATTGAAAGTTTTTGATGATGTCATCATCAATCGCATCGACAATGTCTATATAGATTTTATAGTGACCGGCTTCAATATTTGGGATTCGAACCGAGCTGCATTGCGCCGGCCCAGCCCACCGACCTTGCGTTTCTGGTGAATACCAATTGTCGCCGTCGATGACGCCGCGTAAGTCCACGATGATTGCGTTGGCCGGTGTCTCATTCATTCGTCTGGGCGAACGGTTGGTGGCGTTGGTCGTCGGCAATGCCGTTTCGTTATGACTGTTCGAGATGGCGTTGTGGTATAAACGAAAATAGTATTTTAATTCCGATTGGAGCGTTGAAATCTTCAGCTGGGCCAATGCGGCATCAAATGTTTGAGGTGAAAATTCATCGTCATTAGACTCGGGCGTCGAGTATTGCTTTTTCGCAGGCGATTTCCAATCGAAGTATTCGCGCCAGGCCGAGTCGAGCAAATCAGGATGGACAAGTGCGCCCGGTTGGTGCCGAAGAGAGGCGGCGTTACGCAATTGGAGTTCAGTTTCATCCATCGCATCGTTGGTCGTTAGACTCTGGGACAACAGCAAATCCAAAAGTGGGAAGTCATCGCGCATGTGTGGCGTGGTGGCCGCGCCGGTCGCGGGGTCATTATCCATAGGGTCCGGATGCAGGGTGAGGCCGAAGTCACGGTGGCAGAGTTCAGCGACCGCCTCGGGTTCGTCGATCACTGTCGAGTAGCCGATCAGTTTCGCGCGGTCTGGGTTGGCGTTAAGAAAGCGCAGGGCTTCGTGGTGGTAGCTGAGCCACCTCGGCATTTCGAAATCGAGGGCCGAAACATCGGCCTCACGGGCGGCAAATCGATGGGCCAAGTCTTCCCGAGGTGTTGAAAACACGAACAAAAAGCGGACGTTGGGATCGAAATTGTTCCAGTAATCCAGCCACCAAATGTTGTTGGGGCTCGCCCATCCCCAGGATCGGTGATCGGCGTTCGCCGAAAACAAGTCAGCTGCAAGCACACGCCAGGTTTCGCCGGGTTGCTTCTGATGGAATGATAATGGAGACTCGTCGTCTCCATAAGAGATTGTCATTTTGTCAATGATGTGCTCAGCGCTATAATTGTGCCGCTCGGTATTGACAGACTTGCTCAGGCCCAATTGGCCCAAGACGCCAAGCGTAGTGTCACACATGAATTGCGAGTACGAGCAGATCACGAGCACAGTCATTTGCGCAGCTCCAGACTTGTCGCAGGTTCGGGGGGGCGGACGGCTCCGATAATCCGCAAAATGAAGATTACACTGCGCGCGCGGGCCTGGCAATAGTCGCGGCCGACGAGCGCTTTGGGTTTGGCGATGGGCTGCAAGCGCCCGGTCTGGGGTGAGGGAGCGGATCGGCGAGATGGGCAGGCGTGTTGACGCCAAGCGGCAACCAACGCTGACTGTGACGGCCTGGTGATCGTAGGGAAGGCGGCGGGCGACGGCTGCATTTGGTCGCCGGAGAACTGACGTCTTGGGCTTGTGTTTGGGTTGCCTTGCGGGTGAATCCAATGGCCGGCTCGTCGCTGAGCCGATGCTTAGCGTGCGCCATCTCAGATGGGCTCTGCGTCAAAAGTGGCGGTCGCGATGGTAACAGTTGTGGAGATGTCGCGTTGAGTTGGTCGGATTTCTCTAGACATGAGTCGAAACACCCTGAGTTGGCGTGTTGAGTGCGGCAGTGGCAGTGTGTGTTGTGCTGCAGAAGTGATTCGCTCGCCTGCATTGTTCACCGGGGCGCATATCAGTTGGGAATCGCTATTAACATCGCGATACATGACGAAGCGGAATGGCCATAGGGGGCTGGAACTTGGTTAGGTTTTCCATTGTCTCTGTCACGTATAAAGATGCGTGGGCGCTAACAAAAACGGCGCGTTCGGTCTTCACTCAGTCCTGTAAGGACTATGAGTACGTCATCGTCGATGGCGCATCGAAAGATGGGGTGGAGGGACTGGCCGACTTTTGGAGCGCGGCTGGCCTCCTCGAGCGGGCGACGTTCGAGCCGGACAACGGCGTGTACGACGCCATGAATAAGGCGCTGAAGCAGACCGTTGGCGACTATGTGTGCTTTATGAATGCCGGCGATGTGTTCGCGCACAACGACGTGTTGGCCCGCGTGCAGGCATTTCTCGCCGAACATGAGTGCGATGGCTGCATGGGTTGGGGCGAGCTTAATGGGCGGATCTGGGCGTCGTGGGCTGAAACCGAAGCTTTCCAGCTGTCGAGCCTTGGCTTTTGCCACCAGGCGTTGTTCGTGAAGAGGTCGCTCCTGGAGCAGTGCCTCTTCGACGACCGCCCGCACAAGACCGATAGCGACACATTGCAGCTCGGCCGGCTGTATGAATCGGGCGCGAACATTCCGATTGTCCCCGAGGTGTGGGCTGTCCGCGGCGGGGAGCCAGGGATTTCCGCCGACCTTGAGCGCTCGCAAGCGTCAATCTTAGAGACGCTGGTCACCGAGTATCCCGCGCTCACACCGGCGGACGCAGAAACCATCGTCGCTTTCCGGCGTCGCTGTGAACACCCCGAAGCCATTGAGCAGATGCTGCGCACGGCCGTGGCGCCCCTGCGCGAGGCGATCGGGTACATGGTGCTGGACACGCTGTTTCAGTGCCAGTCGCGCCAACTGCCTGACGCCACCCTAGCCAGCCTGTACAGCAGCGCCACAGCCGCCCTGGAGTCGGGCCTCGGCGCGCGCGCTGCCGACGATGTCCAGCGCCTGGTCGCCGCCCAGGAGCGACGCGCCGAACTGTTGGACCAGGGCGCGCAGTCGAAAGCCGAACTCACCGCGAAGATAGTCGAATTTCGGCGGCAAGAAGACGCGCGCATCAAGAACGTTCAGGCCGCCAACGCCGCGGCTCGGGCGCAAAAGCGCAGCGATTTCGTGGTGGCGCTCACATCGTTTCCCGCACGCATCCCAACGCTCGTTTTCATGATGCGCTCAATCTTGGAGCAGACGGTCGAGCCGAGCGAAGTCCACCTCTTCTTGGGGCGTGACGAGGTGCGTAATGAGAACTGGCTGCCAGGCGAATTGCGGGCGCTGCAGGAGCGCGGGTTGGTGCTGCGCTTTGTCGATAAGACGTGTCACCAGTACGACAAGATCCTCCACGCCGGCGACTTGAACGACGACCGCCCCTACATCATCGTGGACGACGATGTGATTTACCCGCCCCATGCGCTTGAGGTCATTCTCGAGGGGCATGAGCGTTACCCCAATGCCGTCATCGGCAATCGCTGCCACTGGATGGATGTGGAGCCAAATGGCGACGTGGGGCCTTACGACAATTGGATCCGCCAATCGCGCACCGAAGCGCCGTCCATGCGCCTCATGCCCACCGGAGCAGGCGGCGTCCTCTACCCGCCGGGCTTTCTGAGCGACCCGTTGGCGAGGGACGTGTCCCAGATCATGGCGGTTGCGCCCTATGCAGATGATGTGTGGTTGAAGACGCTGGCGCTGTCGCGCGGCATGCCGACCTTCGCCACCAAACTCAGTCACGAATCAGATTGGTATCATCGCTACACGCCCACAATGATGCACGGCACGCTGATGGCCACCAATGTCAATGCTGGACTTAATGACATTCAAGTCCAACGGTGCGTCGCTTGGCTTGATACAAATTACCCTGGCTGGCGTCAGCAATTCGTTCAAGGCGATCTAGAGTTGGTGTCATAATGCGACCTTACATTACGGCGGACTTTCTCAACTATGGCGGGCCAACGCGATCCTTCGATTGGCTCTTGCATTCGTCGATCAACAAAAAGGCGCCGTTGCGCTTTGAGTTTAGTGCCGAAGGAGTCAGCATCGGCTGCGACGATGATGCAGAACCAAACAGTGCGCTTTCGATCGAAGTCCATGATGACGCCTTGGCCGCTGGTCCGGCTGCGACGTCGATTGGCGCGCTTCTTCTGCTGCCGTTCCACGTGGGCGTGCGTGCGCTGACGTTCAGCCAGGAGGCGATCGTCTCGATGCGATGCTATGAGCGGTCCATTGCTGATTTCGCCGCCCGAAACTTGGCCTTCGCGCTCATGCAGCCCGAAGCTGTGAGCTTCACGAAAGCGCCGTCGGGCGCTCAGCAGTCCGAGCTGCGGGTGCGCTCAGAGTTCCTGAAGCGCTATCGCTGGGTCTTGCATTCGGTCTTCGAGGAACCGGCGTTAAACGGTTCAACGTCAAACGTGCATGTGCTCATTGACGCCTATGTCCCCATGTTGAGCTTCCAGCACCCCGTTTTGACCGAAGGGGCGGGGGCGCTGCGGCGCGCCGTGTGCGGATCGGAAATCATCGCGTCCAGCGATGATGTCGCTGATCACGCTATGGAGGTGCGCAAACGCGTGCTGGCCCATTGTTAAGCGAGAACCCCGCCATGATGACCATGCCAGATGACGTGCGCCCGCTCGCCGACTATGTGCGCGCCCAGGCCCTGACCGTTGAGCAGTCCGGGGGGATTGTCGCGTTTCCTCACCATTGGCAAGTGCCCGCAGCGACCGAAAAGGCGGCCCATGACTCCCTGAGACGGCAGCAACATCTGGTGCGTGGGTTCAGCTATATCGGCTTTCCCTGGGCGACGTTGATCGACGCCTTGGCCAAAAACGCTGACAAAGCCGAGCTGCTGCTGCGCGCGCTGCAGCGCTTGTTGGATCATGAGGCGCCGGGCGGCGGGCGACGCGTGACGGTGACCCAGCACATCGACGCGGCGCGGTATGCGAACCTGTTCAGGGCCGCCGGCGTCACCGACGTGTTTTGGTCGCATGCCACGCATGACGTTCAAGCGTTCGACGATGATGTCCTCATCCATCCGTTTCCGCTCTTTCCCGCCCAGGCTCCGCGCTATGCGCCCCCAGAGTCGCTCGACGCGGACCGGGAGCATCTGGCCAACTTTGTCGGCGCCTACAATCCACAGATTTATCTTACCAACGTGCGTGGTGTGATCTTCGAGGACGCCGGTCGATATGACGATGTGCACATTGTCCGCCGCGACAGCTGGCACTTTGACCGCACCGTCTACCAAGAACAGGTGGCCGGCCAATCGGCCCAGGCCGCCGAGCTTGCTGTGGAGGCCCGCAGGAAGCAGGAGTACCTGGATATCATGCGCAGTTCGTGGTTCACCCTGTGTCCAACAGGGTCGGGTCCCAACAGCATCAGGATCTTCGAAGCGCTCGCCTTGGCCTCGATCCCCATCATCCTGACCACGGACTTGCGTTTGCCCGGTTCGCAAAAGGCGTGGGAACGCGCCGCCATCATCGATGACGACAGTGCAGAAGGGTATCGCCGCGCGATGGACAGAGCTCGACAGACCTCGATCGCTGATCGGCGCACCATGCTGAAGTTCGGCGCGCAGTTGTTTGAAGACGTCGGGCCCAACGCGTTCGGCGAATTGGTTACCGACGGCCTCATCAAGTCTGGAGGGCTAGGGTGACAGACAGCGCGCCGAAGGTCTTCACTTTCTGGCAAACAAGCCAATATGTTGACCGCATACCACCTTATGTTCTTTGCGGAATCGTCAGTATGAGGCGGGTGTTTGGGGATCGGTTCCTGCTGATCACCGAAGACAACCTTTCTGAGTGTGTGAACTTTGATTTTGGGTCCAAAGAGTTCTTTTTTGCGGCGAATCCAGACCCGAAGAAAGACTCGATTTCGCGTATCACTGCGAAGTCTGACTTCATTCGCTTCAAGTACATCGAGGAACACGGCGGCGTTTGGTTAGATGCCGACACCCTCGTCATCTCAGACTTCCTGCCGACCCTTGCGCCGTTCTTTGAGGCCGAGAAGCTGGTGTGGCATTCGGAGCAGTTTTTCGGCGCCTTGCCGGGCAATCCGCTGATCGCACAAACGGTGGCCACTATGGTCGCTGCGGACCGCCAGCTGTACGGCAATCCGGGCGGTTCCCGCGAGCTTGTTCAAGCGTCGAAAGAGGGCGTGACCTTCGTTCCCCAGTCCGTCTGGGATCCAACCGGAGCCTACGCTTACAGCGCGTCGAACTGGCAGGAAACGATGCGTGAAGATCTCCCCTTTGACGAGTTCTTCCGCAACCCAGACTGTTGTTTGGTGAAGATGTATAATTCAGCCGTTTCAGCGCGGGATGTTTCGGATTTCGACGTCGAAACATTTTTGAAGTCACACATATTACTTGCACAGTTGTTCCGGCATGTCGAGCCAGACGTTGACTATTGGGTTCGCGAAACACAGGACCTGGGGAAACACCTCCTATGATGTTAGAGACCAAAACGGTCGTGCACTGTCCGATCTGCCAAGCGGAAATTGCGGATCCGTCAGTACGAAAACTCTGCCAGAATTGCGGAAATGGTGACCGGACGCGCACCGCCTTTCTCTTGTACCAAGCGCTGCGCCCCATAACGAAGCAGGCGAAGGCCCTCGTATTCACCGCGGAGAACTGGCTTCCCGACGACATGTTCGCCTCCTGCGAGCGCAGCATTTTCCTCGGCCAGAACCATCTGGACATCCAGGACATCGCCCGTGATGACGGCTCCTATTCGTGGATCGCGTCGAACCACGTGTTGGAGCACGTCGAGGACGATCAGGCCGCGCTACGAGAGATGTACCGTATTCTGACGACAGACGGCGTCCTTCAGATCACCGTCCCAACCCCAGCCTTCACCTACAGCTCGACCGACTGGGGTTACCCCGATCTCGACAAGATGGGGCACTACCGGAACTACGGTGCTGATTTCGCGTTTTTTCTGCGGCGCGTCTTGCCGTCCGCCTGCGTTCTGACCGCGATCGCGAAAGACACGATCTCGCCGTACATGGACGTCGTGTTTTTCATCTGCAAGTCCGCCCTACGGATGCAGGAAATCGCGGAACTCCTGTTCGCGGCAAACATGATTGCGATCCCGTCTCTGCCGGTTGAGCCCGAGCCGATGGTCGAGGGCCGTCGGGACCTGCGGCGCCCAACGATGGAGCAGTCGCTGCGCTTGGTGCGCCACCTTGCGCCCGACGCCGTTGAGCAGATTGTCGATATTGGCGCGCAGCGGCACACGGACTTCCTTATGGACGCGTTTCCTGATCGCCTGCATCATCTGTTTGAGCCCGTGAGCATCTATCATAAAGATCTGGAAAAGAATTATCGCAGCCGGAATATTCGCTACAAGTTGCATAAATTGGCCTTGAGCAACGAAAGTGGTGTTCTGTTCCTTCATAACACGAGCCTCGATGGTTCGGGCAACATCACGCATTCGCAGATTTTGCCTCACCGCGACGAAACCATGGAGTTCTTGGTCAATATCGAAGAGATTGACGTGAAGCGTCTGGACGATGTGTTCACGCCCAAAGACGTCGGTGGCGATTTATCCTATCTTATCAAAATTGACGTTGATGGTTTGGAAGAAGAGATCATCGAAGGCGGCGCAGACCTCATTCGCTCAGCTTCATTCGTCATCATCGAAGCCTCGATCGGTCAAGAAAATTTCTTTGCCCGGGCCGACCTTTTGAAGAGGTACGGCTTCAGAATGTTCGATATCTGCGACAACGCATATTACTATGGACAGTTAGCGCAAGTCGATTTCTTGCTGATCAATGACCGCCTTCGTCGTGACAATATGAAGTTTAAGCCCTGGCAGTACGCCGAAGGCAAAGTGGTCTGGCGCAAATGGCAGCATGGTTTCCGGGATCTTGTTGGCGCGCCAATCGATGATCCGTTTAAAGACGACACTAAGGGCGGCTAGCACAGGCGCTCGCCAAACACACGGGGATGCTAGGACTGTGTCGCAGCCCGATACGTCTGCAAAACTGACTCAATATCGCCGTCTGCGCGAACTTGGCCGTCTTCAAGCCAAATGCCTCGGGTGCAGACGCTGAGCAGCAATTGATCGCTGTGCGATGCGAGCACCAAAATGCCGGCATGTTCGGCAAATTCGTTCATGCGCGCGGCGGCTTTTGCGCGAAAAGCTCCATCCCCGGCGCTAAGCCATTCGTCGAGAATAAGGATTTCCGGCTTAAACGCCGTGGCGATCGCAAAGCTGAGCCGCATCAACATGCCGGACGAGTAGGTCTTCACCGGCATGGAGAGGAACTCGCCAAGCTCGGAGAACTCGGCGATCTGCTCCCGTCGCGCCTCGATGGCCTCACGCGTATGGCCGGCGGCCAAACCGCGAAGCGTGATGTTTTGGTGGCCGGTGGCCTCGACTTGAACGCCCAAAGTCAAATTGATGATGCTCGTGGAGCGGCCTTGGACGGTCACCGAGCCCAGATCGGGTGAAATGATCCCCGACAGCACCTGCAGCAACGTGGTCTTGCCTGAACCATTGCGCCCGACCAGCGCCAGACGTTCCCCACGCGCCAAGCTGAACGAGATGTCTCGGAGCGCCCGAACCCCCAGGATCTGACCGGAATTGGACATGATGAGGCGATCATCATGGTCGTCGGCCACAACGATGCCTTGGAGCTGGGCGGGTGAGTAGAGCGGGAATGTCAAGGACACGGCGTCGACGACAATGCTGGCCATGATCTACACCCAATACGGCAAGCGCCGACGCATCACGCTGGCGCTGGCGATGGCCAAGCTCCAACCCAAGATCGTCCAAGCTGCGACAATGAGGCAGGTGTTAAGCGTCGGCACGCCGCCGAGCAGCGGAATCCGGAAAACCTCCAAAAAATGCGTGGTCGGGTTGACCAACGCGATCTGGCGCACAATCCCGGTGCGTTCCTCAAACACCCACATCACGGGCGATATAAAGAACAGAAGGCGGGTTATCGCGCCGACCAAATGTTCAATATCCCGCCAGCGCGCTGCGACATGGCCCAACAGGAGCTGCACCCAACACGCATTGATTAAGAACACCAGGATCGCAGGAATCACAAGAAGCGCATGTACTGACGGCCGCCAGCCCAATAGAAAAATAAAAATCAAGCCAGTGATCAACTGTACGCCGAACGGAAACAAAGACCGAGCGACACTTTTATACACATATATCGAATAGGGCAGGTTAGTGCTCTTTATCCACGATGCCGAAGATTTAAAGACCGCACAACCATCAATGATGTTGCCAACCAAAAACGTGAATCCGGTGAAGCCAATCGCGACATAGAACAAAAAGGGCCGTGCGTCCAACGCTGAGAAGCCGCCAAAAAACAGCGAAATCCCGCCCACAAAGACGAGATAGGAGATGACAATCCAGGCCAGACCCAGAGCGCTGCGCCGATAGCGATTCTTGATCTCATCCCAAGCGAAGGCGCGCCACAAAGGGCCGCGTCGCGCGCCCGCGGCGAGGTCGCGCAGCACCGCGGTCGGCCCGCTTTGCGAGCGCGCCGAGTAAACCACGGCGGGGAGTGATGGCGGCGGCCCGGACGATGGGTCTGATAGTGTCATACGATCACGCAATGGCGCCCAGGGGCGAGAACGCAGCGGCGGCTGGGCGAACATGTGCCGCTGGTTGGGTGTCCATGCCGCTAGCCGCGGCGCCCGTCAATGCTCGGGCGCACGCAATGGCCGCCGAGCCACGAACGCAAAGCGCACTACCAATAGCACCGGTTCTCAACGAAGGCGGCGGTGTCGGGCACATACTTGTCGGGAATGTTCTCAATCCAACGATCTTTCATGGTCACATACTCGCCGAGAAGGTAGTTCCCGGGCTTGATTGGCAGATTCCGCCAGCGATTGCCCATGATTCCGAAGAACAGTTGCAGTTGTCCACCGCAGTTCATGACGTCAAAACCCCGCTTGTGCATGATATCGCAAATCAAGACGCCCATGGAACCGCAGCCCAGGATGACCGTACCCACGTCGGGCATGACATCTTCTATTTGATCAACACACCGCTCAATGGTCACAATGAATCTGTGTGAGGCCCAGTTCCCATGAAGCAGTACGGGAAAGTGACGTAGTGGACCGAGGAAGGTTGGAAGTCGGGTCTGAGGTGCTGCATATTTCCGCTTTCCACCTGCTCGCGCATAAGTTCCGCGAAGGGAGACACGATGACGGTGGGCTTACCCTTAGAAAAGGCATTGCTTTGGTTGAATGATACACTGCCGGCGACCTGTTCTGTGGGAAACAAGTTGCGCAGCCGTGTTTCGCCATCGCGGAGCGCGCCCATTGCATCGTTTACGGACGTGGGCGTAATGAACAATGTGTCGGCCGTTTGGCATGACGCGAGATATCGCGTGAAGTATTCGGTCACATGCGTGTCGCCATGGGTTTCCCACGTCACCTCATCCTGCGGGTCGACAGGAAGGGTGAAGTTAGAATTGTAGTAACCGATAACTGTACGGGCTCGCCAAAGCTTGTTTCTGACAAAGTAGCCTTCTCGGTCAATGTCATCGGAACAGTTGAGCGCTAGAAGCATCGCCGTTTCTGTTACACCCACATGCATGCACTTTTGAGGCCCATCATGTATCGAAGGCTGCGTCGGCGGGGTGTAAATGCTCTGAATGCGATGCGCCCGAGTTTCACCGCGTTCGCGGTCTTGCATGAGCGGGACGCTTGCAATTCCTGCTTTGTTGAGGAACAAGCAGATGTCAGCCGCAACTTTGCGATTCTTAACCAAAATGTACGACAAGTCATTGTAGTCAGAGAACGGGTCTTGGAGCGGCACAACCAAGATCGATGTCTCAGGCGTCAAGTTTTGCAGCCGTTCAATGAAGTCAGCGCCATATGTTCGATAGGTGTGCGAGGTTGAAGCATCTGCAAAACCTCTGTCTTTTGTCTCGAATAGGTGCGCCGGTCCTGGAACTGTGATCTGAATCGCGCCTTAGCTTATCGAGCATGCGCGTAATCAGACTGGCGTCATCGTCAACGCGGTTAAGGTAGTGATTGCACGAAATCCATCCAAACTTTTCAAGTTTTGAATGAGACAGCGCGCGTTCCAATGATCTGGGGTCACCTAGATTAAAATGAGACTTGGAATAAAACCGAATGTTATCCAGCCAACTTTCTTGCTGGCCAATAAGCGCATGATGTCTCCCGACAAATGGCTCGATCGTACGGTACAAATGGTGTGTTGCGCGGCTCCGGTCACCATTTCCGCAGTTGCGGCAACGCCTGCGACCTGTGTCTTCAATGTCAGTCGAATTGCAGATCGGGCAAACCAGGTTCCCCAAGACGTTTACTGGAGGCATGTTGTCACTGTTTTCACTACAAGGAGCGCGCATTGCCGAACTAGGCTCCGGACTCATAACCAATAGCTGACGATTGCGGCCAGGCACAGGGCGGA
>CAZADA010000012.1:37750-38765 GCA_964483775.1 uncultured Caulobacterales bacterium | reverse complement strand
GACGCCAAAATGTGGGCGAGGCGGGTGGTCAAGACACGGGTCTTGCCCGTGCCGGCGCCGGCGAGCACAAGCACGGGGCCTTCGGTGGTTTCAACAGCGCGGCGTTGCTCGTCGTTGAGATCCTGGAGCAAGCCATCGATCGACGCGGGGTTGGTTGGCGCGCCATGGGCGTCGCCCATGGCGAGGGCCTTGGGTGTTGAAGTCGGCGAATCGGTCATTGTGGCAGTGTACTGCAGGCGGACGCGCCGCGCTGCCGGTTGTGCACGGGTGTCGGATGATTTCGCGTTGGTCGCGTTGGAGGGGCGTTTGGCGCCGGAGACGTTAGCCGCGGGTTGGGACGAGGCCGCGTGAGCGAGCCAATAGCCAAACACGAATCGCGCTTGCGAGTGATTGCCCATTGTTGCGTCGATGGCGTTCCGCGTCGATTTCTGCAACGAGGCGGGCCAACGGTTTGTCGACATCCCTAGCGGCTCGTTCCAAAGCATCCCAGAATTCTGGTTCTAACGCTACGCTTGTCTTGTGCCCTGCAATGGCAAGGGACTTCTTGGTTAGATGGGTACTCATTACACATACGGTCCAGATCCATTCTTGGACTGAACTCCCCAAACGCGAATTGAACTTTGTACGGATATATCATCACAGACGTATCGCCTTGACAATGGTTGTGTGGCGCGACGGGGCTCACTTTATTCAGGCGAATGTTGTTTGTGCAGTCGTCTGCAACGGCGCTAACAACCCAGGCGTGTCCTCAGATGCGTCCGCTGGATTTGGCCGTCACTTTAAGGGCGCGGACCCAGCATCTGTTCGGGACGGACGATGGCGTCGAAGCGTTCGGCGTCGATCAAATCCAGCGCAATGGCGGCTTCACGCAGCGTCAGGCCGTTTGCATGGGCGTGCTTGGCGATTTTGGCGGCATTGTCATAGCCGATTTCAGGGTTCAAGGCGGTGACCAGCATCAATGATCGTTCCACCAGTTCGCCAATGCGGTCGGTGTTGGCGTTGCTGCCGACAATGC